>ONEP01000195.1 GCA_900316875.1 Candidatus Ruminimicrobium bovinum | reverse complement strand
GGAGCACCTTCAAGAATTATTTTGTCTATATTGGAATTATTTTTAAAAAAGGAAATTATTTGTTCTATGTTGCTTTGCGCATCATTGTTGTTATGCAAATCATTTATTACAACAACCAACGGAGTATTTTTTTTATATGAGTTATAAGTTACCTGACCGTAAGCGGAAAATAAATCCGATGTTGTCATTATGCTTGCGATAGTGTGTTTGTTGTTAAACAAAGTTGCATGCGATACATCGGCGAAAAGTCCGCTGCATACATTTGTAATAAAAAAACAAATAATAGTGCAAAAAGATATAAATTTAATCATAATAAATTATTACAAAATAAAATTAAAAAACACCTTTTTATATTATATCAAATTTATATCGGTATTTTATATGTTTTTGCTTTAATGTTTTGCCCTATAAAATAAGAAAACAGCAGCAAATTGAGAGTGTTTGCTTTTATCAATTTTTAAGACGACAAATTTATTTTTATACGGCGATTTTGGATTTTTTTGAAAAGTATTTTATATGCCCTGAAGAGGAGTTGAACCTCCAACCTTATCCTTAGGACGGATCTGCTCTATCCAGTTGAGCTATCAGGGCTTTAAACTTCAATTTATAATTTGTTATCTTCTTCTGTCGGTTAATCTTCTTCTTTCATTTACGACAGATGTTGCTTTATGTTGTCTTCTGTCGGTTTTAGTTCCTCTTTGGTCTAAAACCATTTTTTCAATATCGGCTTTATCGGCAAATTTAAGTCTTATAAATATTCCCTTTAATTTTTCAAAACATTTTAATTCTATTTGGCGCACACGTTCTCTTGATAAATTAAATCTTTCACCTATTTCCTCTAACGAAAAAGGACCTTCTCCGTCTATTCCGAAACGCATTCTTATAACCTGTTCTTCTCTTTCGGACAAATACTTCAATGCTTCTTGAACATTGTCAACAGTCCTAACCATCTCGCTTATTGCTTCCAACGGCTTGTTAATATTGTCCCGTAAAGTTTCTTTTTTTAATGTTCCTGTATCATCACCTATGGATGAATCAATTGAATCTATATTTTCCAAAGAATAAATGGTTCTGTTTATCGAGTCTGCCTGTTTCACAGAAATATTTAACAATTTAGCCATTTTTTTGATATCAGGGTCTTTTCCATGTTCTATAAAAAATTGATTTTTTATCTTTTTCCATCTGTTAATTTCATCTTGAACATGAGAAGGAACTCGTATCATTTTTGAATTATTTTCAATAGATTTTCTAATATATTGTTCTATCCAATATGTTGCATACGTCGAAAATTGAATTTCTTTATTAGGGTCAAATTTTTCAACTGCCCTTACAAGCCCCATATTTCCGTCGGCAACCAAATCCATATAATCCATATAAGTTTTTTTCGCAAATTTTTTTGCTATGGATAAAACTAATCTGTAATTAAGTTCAACAAGTCTGTTTACGGCACTTTTGTCTTTTTTTGCAGCTTGTTTCCAAAGTTCAACCAACTCTTCCTTTGTAGCCGGTTTTATATTTGAAACATCATTAAAGTAAGATTCTACCGAATCTGTTTCCACTGAATATCCTCTATACTTTTTCTATACATTTATTATTTTCATCTACAAAAATAATTTTGGGACTTATATGTTTATCAGTCAGTTCAAACCCCATAATTATAATAATTTCGTCTTTTTTTATCAAATGAGCTGCCGCACCGTTCATACAAATAACTCCGGAACCGGCTTTACCTGCTATAACATAAGTTTCAAGTCTTGCTCCGGAAGTATTGCTTACAACAAGTACTTTTTCCCCAACCCAAAGCCCTGATTTCTCTATTAAATCGGAATCTATTGTTATGCTACCGGTATAATTTAAATTAGCTTCGGTAACTTTAGCTCTGAATATTTTTGACCTCAAAACAAATCTCATTTTAAAATCCCCGTTTTTATTTCGTATTCTTATCGGCTTCTTCCTGGCATTCTTTACAATACCTTACCCAAGGAATTGCATTTAACCGTGCTTCCGATATTTTCTCTCCGCAACATTCACAAACACCGAAAGTTCCGTTTTCTATTTTACCTAATGCATTGTCTATTTCTTTTATTGCTATTGAACTTATTTGGTCAAGTTCGAATTGCATTTCCCTTTCACTGTTTTGTGTAGCTGTATCTGCTTCATCTCCGACTTCATGTTCTCCGCTTACCAATTTTCTTGAGTTAAGTTTATTCGTAGTAGTAACTTTTTTCTGTAACAATGCTTTTTTAAATTTTGCAAGCATTTTTTTATTCATTATCGTCCTCCTTTCGTTAATTTGCAAAAACTTTAACCATACTGAGTTTATCCCCTTCCTGCCCGCTTATCCTAACACCTTTTGCAACCATTTCAAGCAGATAGTCGCAAATTTCTTTTGATATTCTTTCTCCCGGTATAACAACAGGTATTCCCGGAGGATAAGGTGTTAAAACCTGTGCCGATACATGTCCTACGGATTTTGATAAAGGAATTTTTTTTATGTCGTGTGATAAAAAAACTTCTCTCGGTGTCATAACCATCTCCGTCGCAAGAGATGGAATTTTTAAAATCCAATTTTTTTGGCTTCCTTTATATTTTTTACTTATGTCTTTTAATGCAGTAACAAGCTTTTGAACATCTTCCATATCGGAACCTACACCCATAATTGCTATTAAATTAAATGTATCCGAACAGTCAACCTGAATATTGTATTCCTTAGCAAGAATGGAATCTATTTCGTATCCGGAAAGTCCGGTTTTTGTAACATTTATGGTAAGTTTTGTTAAATCCAAATCAAAATTTCTGTCTTTTATATCAGCTTTTGTTAAACATCTCATATTTGGAATCTTTTCGTTTATTTCTTTTCTTGCCCATTCCGCAGCTTCAATAACTTTATCGAACATTTCTTTTCCGTGCAAAACCGCTTGTC
>ONEP01000197.1 GCA_900316875.1 Candidatus Ruminimicrobium bovinum | reverse complement strand
TTCTTTTTGCATACTTTTTATATTTTTTTCGTTAGTATTTTCATTTGCAAATTCATCATTTATTGCTTTTATTTTCTCGGCAAAATCTTTTTTCAAAGCAAATTCTTTATCTTTAAGTTCTTTTAATTTAGTTTTTTGTTCTTCGGTTAAATTCAATTTATTTTCCAAATGTCTAAAGTATTTAGGTTCACCGAAATTTATATGCTCTTTCATATCTCCGTTAAAATGATGTTTATGACAAAAATTATTTTCTTTTTGAGGACAATCGAACATTGTCAAAACAAACATAATGTCATCATTTTCCATACCGCATCTTTCAAACGGACATTTTTTACCTTTTTCAAATTTTCCCTTAAAATCATTCGGCATTGCAAATACGGATACCGTAAAACATAAAACAACAAACATACTTACCATCAATTTAATTCTTTTCATAACTTTTCTCCTTCCGCTTAATTTTAAACTTGTAAACTTCAACAAGTTTGACCGCAAAAGTTATAAAAAAGTTACATCATTTATTTTTTTGATTTTTTATCCAATACATAATTAAATTTACAATATATAACTGTTGTTCATCGGTTAATTCCGTATTCATTTCAAATTTATGCCATTTATTTATACATTTTCTGCAACAGGTTGCCGTTGCATGTTGTGCAATAAATACGGGATGACCTTTCATAGGTGTTTGTTTTCCGTCATTAGCAATAAAAGCAGGTGCAATTCTTTTTGATATAAAATCTTTTGCATGTTGTTCTATTACGGAAAAACCTTTTTGATTTATATAATCAAAATCTTTTTGTTTTAATTTAAAACCGTTTCTGAATTTTGATTTTGATAATCTGTCAAGAATATTTTTATACATATTTTTATTATAACAAAAAAATGCTAATATTAATTAATTATTTATTTTACAACAATTAAAAGGTAATGATAAAAATATGGATAAAAAAAGAATTTCTTTAGCGGATTTGGATTTATTAAAACAAACTTTTAACAAGTACGGATTACACACCGTTTGCCAAAGCGCAAAATGTCCCAATATCGGAGAATGTTTTAAAAACAAAACCGCAACTTTTATGATACTTGGAAATATTTGTACAAGAAATTGTGATTTTTGTGCAACTCAACACGGAATTCCGTTACAACAAGATATGAAAGAACCGATGAAATTGGCAAATATAATAAAAATTTTAAAACTAAAATATGTTGTAATAACCTCAGTTACAAGAGATGATTTACCGGATGGCGGAGCTATGCATTTTAAAAATGTTGTTGATATTATAAACAGGGAAATACCGGATATAAAAATAGAATTATTGGTTCCCGATTTTAAAGGAATTAAAAAAAATATAGATATTGTATTATCTTCTAAATTTAATATTTTCGGACATAACATAGAAACAGTTCCCAATCTATATAAATTTAGAAAAGGTGCGGATTATAAAAGATCTTTAAATGTTCTCGCTTATGCAAAAGAAAAGGGTTTTATAATAAAAACAGGCATTATGTTAGGGCTTGGTGAAACCGAAAAAGAATTATTGGAAGTATTTAAAGATTTAAAAAATATAAATTGCGATATTTTAACAATAGGTCAATATTTAAAACCTTTAAAAAATAATGCGGAAATGCTAAAAGAATATTCGGATGAAGAATTTGAATATTTGAAACAAAAAGCATTGGAAGCAGGAATTAAAATATGCGTATCAGGAAAATATGTCAGAAGCTCTTATTTTGCGGATAATACATTTAAAAAAATAACATCGGTCGGATAATTGAAAAAAACAGATTTAATGATAGATAATCAACTTTATAAAAACATTTATGTTGCGGAATCTTTTTGGGACAGATTAAAAGGACTTATGTTTATTTCCGAACAAAAAGCTTTTAGTTTACTTATTAAGGATTGTAACTCCGTCCATACTTGTTTTATGAATTTTCCGATCACAATTATTTGTCTGAATAAAGAAATGAAAGTGATAAAAATTATTAAAAATATAAAACCTTTTAAATTTATTTTTCCTTTAAAAAATGTAAAACATATAATAGAAATTCCGGAAAAAATATCTTAACCCTTTATAAACAAAGATTTTGAGAAATAAAACTTAAATAAAAAAACAAAAAACAATATACCAAATATAACACCGGAACTATCTATTAAAACATCGGTAAAACTTGAATATCTTGCAGTAACAAACATCTGATGTATTTCATCCGTAACTGCATAAAAAGTTCCCATAATCCAACTAAAAATTGAAATAAGAAATAAATTAA
>ONEP01000194.1 GCA_900316875.1 Candidatus Ruminimicrobium bovinum | reverse complement strand
TTTGATTTTCATAAGCAAACTTAATTTCTCTTTTTGTAGGATGAATATTTATATCAATATTTTCCTGCTCGGTATTCAAATATATTACGATACCTATATATTTGCCGACTGGAATTGCTTGCTTTTGCGCTTGATTTATTGCATGCATAAGCCAACGAGGATAATTTACGCACCTTCCGTTGACAAATAAATATTGCATATTTTTTTGGGCAAGCGCATTCTGCCTTGACGTAATAAAAGTTTCTATGTTAATATTCGGATGAGATACCGTTATATGTTTTAATTTACCTGCCAAATCTTTTCCCAAAACGGCTTCAATTCTTTTTATTTTTGAATCCGTTATATTATAGTCGGCTATTGTTTTTCCGTCGGAAATTATTTTGAACTTAACATCGTTTCTGACAAGTGCAATTTCATCTATACAACTTATAATTTTTGCTTTTTCGGTAGTATCGCTTTTTAAAAATTTTTCTCTAACCGGAGTATTGAAAAATAAATTTTTAACTTCAACTATTGTTCCGCCGGAACCTGCCCACGGCTTAATTTCGGCTTGTCTGCCGCCTTCCATATAATACTGCCAACCGGAAGCGGAATTTTTAACTTGTGTTTTTATATCAAGCATTGAAACGGCAGCTATTGAAGCAAGCGCTTCACCTCTGAAACCTAAGGTAGAAACATTTGACAAATCATCAAATTGTGATATTTTACTTGTTGCATGACGGCAAACACAAAGAAGAATATCATCTTTATCCATACCGCAACCGTCATCGGTAATACGGATTGTTTTTTTACCGGCTTTTTCTATTTCAACAATAATATTTTTTGCACCGGCATCCAAAGAATTTTCAAGTAATTCCTTAACTACATTTAACGGTCTTTCAACAACCTCACCTGCGGCTATTTTATTTATCGTATTGTCATCTAAAATTTTTATTGTCATAATTATTTATATTTTTCCTTCCAGTCGGATAATATTTTTAAGGCCTCTATCGGTTTTAAATTATCAATATCAAGTTTTTTTAATTCTATCAAAATTTCCGGCTCAATTGAAGTAAACAAATCCGGTTGAATATCGTTTTCGAATTTTGAAAAATTTTTATGTATATTTTTTTCCAAACCCTGCAATATTTGATGTGCCCTTTTTATAACTTTATGCGGAAGCCCGGCAAGTTTTGCAACATGAACTCCGTAAGATTTATCGGTAAAACCGTCAATAATTTTATGTAAAAACACAACCGTTCCGTTCCATTCTTTTACCGAAACCGTGCAGTTTATTATTCCTTTTTGGTTATCGGCAAGAGATGTCAACTCAAAATAATGCGTTGCAAATAAAACTTTTGCACCTTTATTTAACGGATTTGCCAAATCGGAAAAAAATTCTATTATTGCCCATGCGATAGACATTCCGTCATAAGTGGAAGTTCCCCTTCCCACTTCATCAAGAATTATCAAACTTCTGTCGGTATATTGGTTTAAAATGTTTGCGGTTTCGGTCATTTCAACCATAAAAGTGGATTCACCGGCAACCAAATTATCACCAGCACCTATCCTTGTAAAAATTTTATCGACTATCCCTATTGTTGCAGCCGAACACGGAACAAAACTGCCCATTTGTGCCATAATAACAATAAGTGCAACCTGTCTTAAATAAGTTGATTTGCCCGACATATTTGGACCTGTTAAAATCATTATTCTTTTTGAATTGTCGTTTAGTTCAATATCGTTTGTTACAAAATTGCCATGCTCCAAAATACGCTCAATAACAGGATGACGTGCATCTTTTAAAATTAAATCTTTTGTATCGTTTACCGAAGGACGAACATAACCGTATTCAACGGCATTATGTGCATAAGCCAAATAAACATCAAGTTCGCCTATAATTTTTGAAAAGCCAAGAAGTTCGTTAGCATATAAGGCAATATCCTGTTTAAGCCGTGCAAAAAGTTCCGTTTCAAGCTTTACAATTTTATCGTTGGCGGAAATTATTTTTTCTTCAAGAATCTTTAATTCCTGCGTTATATATCTTTCCGAGTTTGTTAATGTTTGTTTACGGACGTAATGCTTGGGAACAAGTGATATATTTGATTTTGTAACATCTATGTAATAACCGAAAACATTTGTAAAACCTATTTTCAAATTATTTATTCCGGTTGCCCTTTTTTCTTTAAGTTCAAGCTCTAAAATATATTTTTTTGCATCTTTACTTAGCGCTCTTAACCCGTCAAGCTCTTCGGATACCGACTGTTTAATAACATTGCCGTCTTTAACGAACAAAGGTGTTTCGGGATTAATTTGCCGTTCAATCTTTTCGGCTATATTTTTTACGGTATCAAGATTTAATTCTTTTTCAAAATAATTATATTGCTGCAATTTAACCGTTATTAAAATTATATTATTTAACGACTCTTTTAATGCAAGTAATTCTTTCGGATTTGCAGTTCCGCTTACAATTCTTGCAACAATTCTTTCAATATCGTAAACGGATTTTAATTGTTCTCTAAACAATGTTCGCAGTTGTTCGTTTTTAACAAAAAATTCGGTTTTATTTTGTCTGTATTTTATTTGCTGTATATCAAGTAAAGGTTTTATTAAAAAATCTTTTATAAGTCTTGTTCCCATCGGGGTAACGGTCGAATCCAAAACGGAAAGCAACGAACCGTCCTGTTTAAGCGATGATGTTA
The DNA here is from genome assembly GCA_900316875.1 of Candidatus Ruminimicrobium bovinum. Lineage (GTDB taxonomy): Bacteria > Elusimicrobiota > Endomicrobiia > Endomicrobiales > Endomicrobiaceae > Ruminimicrobium > Ruminimicrobium bovinum. The sequence continues at coordinate 8,148 of ONEP01000194.1, read as the reverse complement.
ACCTGAAAAGTTCCAAGTTTTTAATTGCAACACTGTCAAGCAACATAAAATCACTTGTTTGAATATACCTTATGTTTTTAAGCAAAGGTAAAGATTGCGGTTGATTGTCACGAATATAAATAAATATTGACCCTACGGCAGATATTACGGCCGGTATATTTGCAATATTAAAATGATTAAGTCCTGAAACATTTAAAATTTGTTTTATTGTTTTTTCACAATATGCACAGTCAAAATCGACATCTTTTAAAACGGTTGCCGTTATATTAAATTTATCAAAAACATTTTTTAACTTTTCATCGGATAAATCTTTTTGGGAAATTAAAATTTCACCCGGCTTATATTTTATTATTTCGTCTTCAATATCGGATATTTTTGTTTTATATGTAAAAAAATCTCCGGTGGAAATATCCGCTACGGCAATTGCAACCGAATTATTTTTATCCAAAACTGCCGACATCAAAAAATTGTTTAATTTCGATTCCAATAAATTGTCTTCCAATAAAGTTCCCGGAGTTATTACTTTTGTTACACCTCTTTTTACGATTGTCTTTGTTAAACCCGGTTCTTCAAGCTGTTCGCAAATTGCAACTTTTTTACCTGCTTTTATCAGTTTACGAATATAATTATTAACGGAATGATACGGAACACCGCACATAGGTAATGTTTGCCTTTTTGTAAGCACTACTTCCAATATAGGAGCGGCTTCTTTTGCATCATCGGCAAACATTTCATAAAAATCGCCCAACCTAAAAAATAAAATTATTCCAGGATAATTTTGTTTTATATCAAAATATTGCCGCATTAAAGGAGTTAATGTATTTTCGTTTTTTTCCATTTTAATACCTTTAAAATTTGCAAAGCAAATTTGGTTTATAAGTTTATTGGGTTATAAGGTTATAGGTTGCAAACAACAATTAAAAAATGACTTATAATCCAATAACCCTATCACCTTGTAATCTATTATCGTAAATTACACATTAAAAATGCTTTGCATTTTTTCTATTGTTTTAAAAATAAAATAAGAAAATTTTATTTTTCTTACAAACTTTTTTGTTTCTTTAAACGGTATATGTTCGGCATCATATTCTATTTTATTGTTTGATTGTTTCCATTGTTGCACATTACCAAGCCCGGCATTATATGCGGCAAGTGCCAAATTCAAATTATTATCAAAAATATTCAACAAATAATAACAATAATATGTTCCGAACATTATATTCGTTTCTTGGTCATATAATTTTTCGGCATCAAAATTTTCAATTTTAAAAACGGAAGCTATTTCTTTGGCCGTTGAAGGCATAATTTGCATTAATCCCGTTGCACCTTTTTTTGACTTTGCATTAACATTAAAATTTGACTCAACTTTTATTATTGCCTGTATCAACGAAGGTTCAACGGTATACATAGAGCAATATTTATTTATAATATCATAATATTTTTTTGCCTGGATGAAATAATGTCCGAAATAAAAACAACCCGATGCAACCAAAACAAATAATATTAAAATTAAAATTTTTTTCATACGATAATTTCACCGGTCATACTGTTTGCCAATGCTTTTGTAATTTTAACTTTTACTTTTTGTCCGACGATATTTTTTGAATATTTAAAAAATATTTTTATATTTTGGCTGTTTCTTCCGTCTGCCGTATCATTACTAAAATTTTCAACCAAAATATCTGCGGTTTTACCTATATAATTTCCATTTAATTGTTTTGATATTTTATTTGATTCTTCAAGCAATATTGCAAGCCGTTGTTTTTTTACGGTTTCGCTTACATCATCTTGCAATTTATAAGCCAAGGTTTTCGGTCTCGGCGAATATTTAAAACCGAATATTCCTCCGAATTTTATTTGTTTTATCGCTTGAAAAGTTTTATCAAAATCATTATCGGTCTCACCGGGAAAACCGACTATAATATCCGTCGTAATATTTATATCGGGAATTTTATTTCTTATTTTATCAACCAAATTCCGGTAATGGTCATAAGTATATTTTCTGTTCATATTTTTTAAAATATTATCCGAACCGGATTGTAACGGTAAATGAATATGTTTACAAATTTTTGAATTGTTTGAAATTTCATCAATCAAATCATCCGATAAATCCTTCGGATGATTCGTCATAAAACGAATATTTTCAATATCGGTTTCCGCAGATATTTTTTGCAATAAATTCGTAAAATTAACTTCTTTGTTTTTATACGAATTTACATTTTGCCCGAGTAGTGTAACTTCTTTTACGCCGTTTTGAACAAGGTTATTTATTTCGTTTATGATATCTTCAAAATCCAAACTTATCTCAGGTCCGCGAACATACGGCACTATACAATAAGAACAAAAATTTTGGCAACCCCTCATTATCGTTACGAATTTAAAAAATTGATTTTCTTTATTTTGAATTGTTATATCGGAAGAACTGCTTATATCGATATACTTGCTTATATATTTTGAAAATTCATCAATATGTTTTGCACCCAAAACAAAATTTACAAAATCAAACCTTTGCTTAATTTCTTTATAGGCATATTGAGCCATACATCCTACAACGGCAACTATCATATCGGGGTTTTGTTGTTTGTATTCTTTTACTCTTCCCAAAAAGGAATATGCTTTATGTTCTGCCGAAAACCTGACCGAACATGTATTTAATATAACGATATCGGCCTGTTCAATATTATCAACCGAACAACAACCGTGTTCCAAAAGAAACAAAGCTATTTTTTCGGAGTCGTTAACATTCATTTGGCAGCCGATTGTCTCTATAAAAAAATTCATATTTTATTTCTCGTTAGCTACTTTTATTAAATAATTTGCATAAGTATTATTAAACATTTTTGCATTTTTAAGCAACATTTTTTTATCTATAAAACCTTTTCTGTAAGCTATTTCTTCCAAACAGCTTACCATTATACCTTGCCTTTCTTCTATAGTTCTTATAAACAGAGATGAATCAAGTAACGAATTATATGTCCCGGCATCAAGCCATGCAAAACCTCTGCCGAAAAGTTCTACGGATAAATTTTTATTTTTAAGATAAATATTGTTTATATCGGTAATTTCAAGTTCGCCTCGTTTTGACGGTTTAATTTTTTTTGCATATTTAACGACATTGTTATCATAAAAATATAAACCGGTAACAGCCCAATTTGATTTCGGATTTTTAGGTTTTTCGTCTATGGAAACAGGAACTTTTTTTGAATTTAATGTTACTATTCCATACCTTTGAGGGTCATCCACATAATATGCAAATACCGTTGCACCCTGCTTTCTTTTTACGGCATTTTGTAAAATATTCGGAAGTCCGTGTCCGTAAAAAATATTATCACCCAAAACAAGTGCTGCATTATCGTCACCTATAAAATCCTCACCTATTATAAAAGCTTCGGCAAGTCCGTTGGGCTTTTCCTGCAATTTATATGAAATGTTTAAACCTAATCTTTCACCGGTTTTAAATAAATTTTCCAACAAAGGTAATGTTTCCCGTGTTGATATAATTAAAATATCTTTAATGCCTGCAAGCATTAATGTTGACATGGGATAATAAATCATCGGTTTATTATAAACCGGAAGTAATTGTTTTGATATTACATGTGTTAACGGATATAACCTTGTGGCTTTCCCGCCTGCAAGAATAATTCCTTTTGTTTTCATTATACCCCCTAAAAATCGCTTTGCGATTTTTAATGTATTGATGTATAGATGTATAGATGTATGGAAACGAAAACTACAGATTTCTCGCTATCGCTCGAAATAACAACAAAGAGAAACTTTTATATCTATAGATTGCGGATCAAGTCCGTAATGACAACTTTGCATTTTGTCGTGCCATTTCGTTGTTATTCATCTACTTCTATCCTTCCATACCTCCAGCCCTATATACCTCAAAAATTTGCTTTGCAAATTTTTATGTCTTTCGTAATTTGTTTTTTCAATTCATCCAAATTTTTAAATTTTTTTTCTTTTCTTAAAAACTTATGAACTAAAATTTTAACTGTTTTAAATTTTTTATTTTTATTAAAATCCAACAGATGAACTTCCAATGATAATTTATGTTTTATTTTTTTTATCGTCGGATTTGTTCCTATATTTAAAACACCTTTAAAAATTTTATTTTTATCAATTAAAGAACATACAAAAACACCTTTCGGTAAAATTTTATTTTCATCAACGGCAACATTTACGGTAGGAAAATTTATTGTTCTTCCTATTCTGTTACCGGAAACATGCTCCCCTGTAATTTCAAAACTTCTTCCAAGCATTAAATTTGCCTGTTCTATTTTATTGTTTAAAATTAAATTTCTGATTTTTGTTGAAGATACTATTTTACCTGAAACTTTTACGGGTTTAATAACGGTTAAATCAATATCATATTTTTTAATGTTTTTTTTAAGCCATTTAATATTACCTTGTCTTTGTTTACCGAAACACGAATCGTAACCTACAACAAGATGTTGAGCATTTAATTGCTTGCATATTACATTTTTTAAAAAATCATCGGCAGACATATTCGCTAACGATTTATTCGGTTGTATCAATAAAATTTCATCTATCGGATATGAAGATAATATTTGTAATTTTTCTTCCGGTAATGTAATTAAACCTTCTATTTTTTTTAAAGGTTTTTCTATAACTATAACAATACTTTTAAGATTATATTTTTCGGATATTTCTATTGTTTTTTTTATAACGGCAGAATGCCCTATATGAAAACCGTCAAAAGTTCCTAATGTAACAACAGCTTTTATCATTTCTTATCCCGTTAAATAATATCTTGTTATTATACCATTAAAAAATTTGCTCCGCAAATTTTTTAGGTTATTGAATGATAACGACAGCTGAGAAGCTGAGAGCTGAGAGTTTAACGACAAACAAACTAAATAAAAACGGCAAAGGTTATGTTTTAACCTCTGCCGTTTTTGTTATAAAATTTTGCTCTTCAGCATATTAATACATCGGAGGCATTCCAGCTCCGCCCATCGGAGGCATTGCCGGTCCGTCTTTCTTTTCGGGTTTATCGGTTACAAGTGCTTCGGTTGTAAGAACAAGCCCTGCTATTGAAGCTGCATTTTGTAATGCTGTTCTTGTAACTTTTGCAGGATCAACAATACCTGCTTTTATCATATCAACAAATTCATCGTTATCCGCATTGTATCCGTAAGAAGCATCTTTTTTATTTTTAATTTTATCAACTATAACGGATGCCTCTATACCGGCATTTTCAATTATTTGTCTGATAGGACCTTCCAAAGATTTTTTAACTATATTGATACCTGTTTGTTCGTCACTGTCTGCACCTTTTAAACCGTCAAGAACAGCTTGTGCTTTAAGTAATGCAACTCCGCCGCCGGCTACCATACCTTCTTCAACACCTGCTCTTGTTGCATTCATTGCATCTTCAACTTTAAATTTCTTTGCTTTCATTTCGGCTTCCGTTGCCGCACCTACATTTATAACTGCAACACCACCTACCAATTTTGCCAACCTTTCCTGTAATTTTTCTTTATCATAATCGGATTTTGTTTCTTCGATTTGTTTTCTTATTTGTGCAATTCTTTGGTCTATTTCCTGTTTTTTACCCGAGCCGGAAACGATTGTCGTATTTTCTTTATCTACAACAACTCTTTTTGCCTGTCCGAGCATATCAAGAGTAGCAGCATCAAGTTTTAAACCTGTTTCTTCGGAAATTACCGTTCCGCCGGTAAGAATTGCAATATCCTGCAACATTTCTTTTCTTCTGTCACCGAAACCCGGAGCTTTAACAGCAATAACTTTTAATGTCCCTCTTATTTTGTTAACTACCAAAGTTGCAAGTGCTTCACCTTCAATATCTTCCGCAATTATTATAAAACCTTTACCGGTTTGAACTACTTTTTCAAGCAAAGGAAGAATTTCCTGCATTGAAGAAATTTTCTTATCGGTAATTATTATATAAGGATTTTCCAAAACACCTTCCATTCTTTCTGCATCGGTAACAAAATAAGGTGATGTATATCCTCTGTCAAATTGCATACCTTCAACAACATCTAATGTTGTATCGGCAGATTTTCCTTCCTCAACGGTAATTACACCATCTTTACCTACTTTGTCCATTGCATCGGCAATCAAATCACCTATTTCTTTATCGTTTGCCGAAATTGATGCAATTTGTGCAATTTCTTCTTTGCTGCTTACTTTTTTTGAAACTTTTTTTATTTCACCGATTACTGCATTAACAGCTTTATCAATACCGATTTTAATGTGGTTTGCATTTGCACCTGCGGTAATGTTTCTTAAACCTTCCGAAATCATTGTCTGTGCAAGAACGGTTGCAGTTGTTGTTCCGTCACCTGCTATATCATTTGTTTTTGATGCAACTTCTTTTACAAGTTGTGCACCCATATTTTCAAAAGGATCTTCAAGTTCAATTTCTTTTGCAATTGTTACACCGTCGTTTGTTACCGTCGGTGAACCGAATTTTTTATCCAATACTACATATCTGCCTTTAGGGCCCAATGTTACTTTTACTGCATTTGCAAGTTTATCTACACCTGCTTTCATAGCTTTTCTTGCTTCATCCGTATAAACTAATTGTTTAGCCATTTTTATATCTCCTTTTAAAATCGCTTTGCGATTTTGGTTTATAGTTTATGAGGTTATGAGTTACTTTTTAAATTTCTTTGTCATTTTAAATGATAACCCTATAACCTTATCAGCTTATAACCTGCTTTTTATTTATTCCAAAATTCCCAAAACATCTTCTTGTGACATTATCAAATAAGCTTCGTTATCTATTTTTACTTCGGAACCGGAATATTTTCCGTATAATACTTTATCACCTACTTTAACATCCATAGGAATTATTTTTCCGTTTTGGTCAATTTTACCCTTACCTGCTGCAACAACCGTTCCTTCCTGAGGTTTTTCTTTAACCGTATCGGGAATTATTATCCCGCCGATTTTCTTTTCCTTAGGTTCTTCCGTTTTTACTAAAATTCTGTCACCTAATGGTCTGATTTTCATCTTCTTCTCCTCCTAAATTTTAATATATTTTTTACTTCTTAAAACCAAAATTATTTTAGCACTCTTTAAATAACAGTGCTAATTATAACATAGCTAAAAAAATTTGTCAAGTCCTTTTTTTAAGATTTTTTCTTTTTGTTTTTTTTATGAATTGTTAAATCTTTTATTAACGGTATTTCACCGCAATCCGGGAATAAATGACAATTTATACATTCACTCCAAATTTTTTGAGGAAGAACTTCTTTTGAAATAATTTCATATCCGAGTTTTTTGAAAAACTCCGGTTTAAAACTTAATGCAAAAGTTGTAAATATACCGAGTTCGACGGCATTTTTTTCCAATGTGGTAACAATTTTTCTGCCGATGCCTTTTCTTGCATATTTTTTTTCAACCGCCAATGCTTTTACCTCGGCAAGGTCGTCCCAACTTACATGCAATGCACCGCAAGCTATAATTTTTTTATTATGCTCGGCAACGACATATTCCTGTATATTTTCATAAATAGAGTTCAACGACCTATGCAACATTTCTTTGTTGTCGGCATAGAACTCTACAATTTTGTGTATTTGTTTTACATCCTGAACTTTTGCCGGTCTGATTTTCATTGTTTACTTTGTCCAATTATATCCCGCATCAACGGCTTTAACATTTAACGGAATAACTTTAGGTTTTGCCGCAAATGCCGTTTCCAATGCTTTTTTTACATGGTCCAAACTCGGAGCTTGTATTCTTTTTACCAAAGCACCGACGGCAACCATATTTGCGGTTCTTATATTGCCAACCTGTTTATCTGCAATTTCGGTTATGGGAATAAATGTTATTCTTTTATCGTTATAATCTGCTTCATTTATCAAAGATGAATTTGCAATAATAACGGCATCTTCTTTCATTCTCGGTAAAAACTTATCCAACGAAGGTTTATTTAATGCTATTAAAGCAGAAGGTGCAAATGCTACTGGAGAACCTATTTCCTCATCGGAAATTATAACCGTAGAATTTGCCGTTCCTCCCCTCATTTCCGCACCGTAAGAAGGAAACCATGTTGTTTTTAAATCCTGTTCCAATGCCGACTGTGCAAGAAGAGTTCCTGCAAGTAAAACACCTTGTCCGCCAAAACCTGCTGAAATTATTTCTTCGTAAATT
>ONEP01000130.1 GCA_900316875.1 Candidatus Ruminimicrobium bovinum | reverse complement strand
TTTGCCGAAAGCCCGGAAACCTGCACCGCAAGAGCATCTTTTGAATTGTCTGTTCTGTGGTCAAAAAGTCCTGAAATATGAAGAGCTTGAACTTTATTGTCGCCTTTTATTTCAACGGTTAAAGGATTTGCTATCATTGACGGAGAAGAACAAATATTTTTTATAACACCTGCAAAATCAAGATTATCATTAGTGCTGCCTGAAACATTTATAAGTGAAATAAGAAGTGTAGGATATTGTTTTAATTTGAACAAAATATCTCTGCCCCTTGCCCTTTGCTTTTCTTGAACTTCTTCTTTTTTCTCGGGCATATATTGCTTTATTAATGCCATGTAATACATAACGGTTTCAACCCTGTTAACCCATTGGTTACCGAACAATATTCTTGATATGTTTTTTAAATTTAAAGAAGGAATTGAAAGTTTTGAAGAAATATTTTCTATATCTTTATTTATTGAATTTTTTGCTTCTTTTACAAAGTTAATATTTTCGGAAACATCTTTTTTGATGCTGTTTAAATCATTAATTATCGTTTCTATTTCTTTTTTACTTTCTTTTAATTTTTCTACATTCTTTGCCGCTTTTGCAACATCGGCAAGCCCCGAAACTTTTGTTTTTGAAATTTCGTCAATTTGTGCTTTTATTTCTTCGGCTTTTTTGTTTATATCATAACCTTCAATTTTCTTTTGATAAGTTTCATATTTTGTTTGTAACTCTTTTGTTTTTTGTTCAATTTCTTTTACCGATTGTAATTGAGCTTTATCTATAAGTTTATTAACATCAAAATTATTTATTAAGTCTTCAATTTCTTTATATGCCGTTACCGACGGAAGTTGGTTAAATTCGCTAACGGTTTTTGCCTTTGCTGCGGCAAACATTTTTGAAAACATACCGTCTTTTTTCTTCTTTTCAAATTTCTTTTCTTTTTTAGGAGGAAGCTGCCCGGAAGTTTTTCTTTCGGTTTGCCACTTTAAACCGGAAACGGTCATTTCGTCTATTATAAATTTTTTTCTGAGTAAAGGAGTAAAACGAACATCAAATTTAATATAATCAATGTCTATTAAATTTTTAAAATAATCATTTCTGTTTGCACACTTTAAACCGTTAATTGCAATTGACATTTTTGAAAAACTTGTTTTTAAACTGTTTATTTCAACCTTTGCACCGAAAATCATTTCCCCCGTTGAAATAAAAGCTTTTTTTAAAATTACGTCAAAAAACATAATATTAAAAATTATAACTGCTGCAATAATTATTACCGTAGGTATTACAAAAGACCATCTTATAAATTTCATAACTTTTCCCTTTTTATTTTATTTTGCCTGCTATCGTTGTTGTTGCCAAAACCGTATTTAAAATTTTTACTATTTTCCACTGAGAAACCTTATCCCTGTAGTTTTGCCTGTAATAAACCAACAGCTTCTTTGCCAAGATACCGTTCGGTATTATTAAAAGTATTCCCAAAACCAAACTGCCCATAACTATTGTATTGTTAAAATGAGAAAAAGGAACAATCGGATAGTTAAATAAAGCCGTCCAAAGAGTTTTTAAAAAACTGCAGTCGGCTAATACAAAATAACCTATTTTATCGAGTAACGGATCCAAGGCAAAGGCAGCTATTGCATATAATGTTGCAGCAAGGAAAGCAGCAGTTAAATTAACCCTGAAAAACATAATAACAACAAACAAAATACATTTAACCAACAAATTAGGAACAAGCCCTAAAATTGCACCGAGTGCAAAACCCCATGCAATTTGGTTTGGTGAAATATCGGACTGAAACATAACAATAATTTTTTTTAAAATTTTTAAAACAAACATTTAAAACTCCCTTAAGACGACAATTTATAATGTACAATGTAGAATGTACAATTAACGGCAACAACAATACGGCAATTTATAATTTATAATATAGAATTTATAATCAATGTGTTTTTTGCGAAGCAAAAAACTTATTATTTATCAAAAATTGCTTTGCAATTTTTACCAACATTATACATTTTACATTCTACACTATACATTAAAGAACATAGATTGTCACGGCGGCTAACCGCTTCGCAATGACAAATTTTTCACCCCTTCAACCTTTCAACTATTCAACTGTTCAATCGTTTAACTATATTCACTATTTCAGCCGGATTTTCGGCTATATAGTCGGGTGCTAAATTATTTAGTTGTTCCTGTGAAGAATAACCGTATAAAACCCCTATTGTTTTTATACCGGCATTTTTACCGACCATAATATCATTTGTGCCGTCACCGACCATAACAACATTTTCTTTACTTAAAGAAAACTTTTTTATTATTTCATATATCGGCAAAGGATTCGGTTTTTTTTCTTTAAAAGAATCCCCTCCGTAAATTTCGGTAAAAAACTTTGATAAGCCGAGAGTTTTTAAAATTTGTTTTGAAAATTTTTCATCTTTATTGGATAATAAAACTTTTTGTTGCGGAATGTTTGAAAGCATTTCAATAACATCTTTATAAGGTAAAGTTTTATCGGTTAAATGTTTTGCATAATTATCTTTAAACATTTTAACTGCCGTATCAAATCCAGTTGTATTAAGTTCTGATAAAACAGCCCTTACAAGTGCCGTAATTCCGCTGCCCAAATAAGATGCAACCTTATCTACGGGCAGCGGACTAAAACCATATTTTTGCCTGACAAAATTTACGGAATCGGTTAAATCGTATTGAGAATTTACTAATGTTCCGTCCAAATCAAAAACAATTAACTTTATACCGCTCATTTTTAAAACCATTTAATTAAACCGGGGATATATTCTGTTTTACCCATATATTGAGGAACAACCCTTATAATATATCCGCAGTGCCCTACTCTGTCGGTTTTAAATTCAAGCTCATAAATATAACCGCCGTCGTTTTCTCTCGATACAGCTTTCATATCGATATATTTTTCATCGGTAATTATATATTTTGAATCCAAATAACCGGTGCATACCTGAACGGCAACATCTTCATTTTTTATATCACCCAAAAATACTTTCGCACGA
>ONEP01000106.1 GCA_900316875.1 Candidatus Ruminimicrobium bovinum | reverse complement strand
TAAAGAAGATAGGGAAAACCGATGCAGATATCGAACAAATGATGCAACCTGATTTAATTGTTAACGGTAAAGAAAAAGATGGTATAGGGAAATATGATCAACTTGAAGGTGCTTTAGGTGCATCCGTATTAAATTTCAATCTTAATTTAGAAAAATTAAGAAAAGAAAACAAAAATTTAGATGATTGGATGAATGCACGGTTAGGTAAAAATCAACCGTTAGTTCAAGTTGTTATGGCAAGCAAACAGGACAGAGAAGAGGTATTTACTCCTATAAAGAAAGCTTTTGATTTTTGGAAACAAGCTACAAATTGGGTTGTTGTTAACGGTAATAATTGGTTGACTAAATCTCCTAAAGGGCATGGAACAGTTAATGTTTCAGTTAAAAATAGTAAAGGGCAAGCTAAACAAAATTATAAAGATGTTTCTTATTTTATGGATAACTGGACAAATGATGATATAAGTGAACTTGATAAGTTAAGTGTTGATGGGTATAATGTAAAACTTCAAAATCTTAAACTTGATGGTGAAGTTATAATTGAAAATGAAACCGGTGAAGATTTTGTTATTTCAAAAATTGAAGATTTGGCATCTGAAAACATTTCAATAGAAGCTATTTCAAAAAAATATGGTATAAAAAATGTTACATTAAAAGATTTTGAATATGATAGAAATAGTAATAGTTTAAGAAGAACCGGAGAAGAAAAAAATTATTTAGTGCTTAAAGATGTAAAAATAATTAAAAAATCAGACGGTAGTGTTGCAATAGAAAATTTAAATAAAGGATATACTGAAACTGTTAATGCCGCAACGGCACAAACAACAGGAACAGTTAAATCTTTAAATGATTTATTACAAAGATTGGCTGTTAATGCATATTCGTTATTTAAAGAAAAACCTGAAATTGTTGCAGTAGTTGATGAAAAAGACATAAAAACAATAGAAGAAGCAAAACAATTGGCAAAACAGGGTATAAAAGTTAACTTAATATTGGTTGAAAATAAACAAAATGTCGTAAATGAAACTGGAGCAATAGCAACCGATTCAGAAGGTAATCTTTCATTTGAGCTTATAGATAATACTGTTAATAATTTAAATATATACTCTTATGAATCCGTAGACGGACAAGCCGTAAATGTTGTGGATAATGTTTTGGAAAAAATGGGAAATATAAATAAAGCTAAGAAAATTTTATATGTTTCTTCAGAACTTGTTCAACAAGGGCAAAACAGAACTGCTTTAAATTCTGCAGTTATGGATAACACAATCCTTACTTATTCACAATCAAGTATATCTGAAGCTGTTGTTCAAGGTATAGTTGCATACAAAAATAAAGATAAAGCATTAAATACTGTTATCGGATCCAATAGCATGATTGCAAGTTATGACGTTAATGAAGAGATAAACTATGAAGTAGAAATTGCAAATTTGAACAGCCAAAAAATATCAAGAGTAATGATAAAAGTAAACAATGAAAATGATATTGAGAATGCAAAAGAAAAAGCTAAAGAATTCAGTTTAAATGAAAATGGAATAGCTGATGTAATAGTAGTTCTTGATAATAACGGAACTTATGAAATTGTATCGGAAAATGAAAAAAGTGAAGTTGTAAATTATGAAACTGCAAGAAAAATGATTAATGATAGAAAAGATACGAAAGGTGTTATTGTGTACATCGGTAGCCAAGAACAAGATAATTTAATATTGACGGCTGATGATATGAAGAGTTTAATTGATAACGGTGCGGTATTAGCATTTGATTCCGATGTATTGAATTATATGGATGCCGAAAATACAAAAGACAATGGAATAACATTATTAGGCGTGATAAAGGCTATATTTACACAAAGCAGTCCGGAAGCTAAGAGAAACAGAGCAATAGAAAAAGGTAGGAACCTTGTAAAAGAAAAAGGAACCGTAAGCAAAGAAGATATTGAAAAGTTAAAATCAGAAGTAAAAAGCGATGAAGAAAAAGAATGTATAGAATTAGGTGTACTTCAAGCTTCGGAATTACAAAAAATAGATGCTGATTTATTAAAAGATTTAAATGACAGAGCAGACATTGCAAATGAATTACTTACAATGTTGGGAGAATATAGAAAATTAGCAGGTAAGAGTTTTAAAATGGGAGATGGTGAATCCAAAATAAACGGAAAAGAAAATATTAATACCGTATTAAACAATTTGAGACAAGAATATAAATCTGCAACAACTGATGAAGCTAAAGTCGCGGCTATTTCCGGAATAATTCAAATATTATTGACTGACAGGTTAGCATCTATCAACGATATTGAAAATTTAACCGATAATATGGATATAAAGAGTATTTCCGCTTTATTATCTGCCGCATAGAAAATATTTGAGTTTATCGGAAAATACAAGTTCTTTTAATGTATAAGTTTATCAGAATATAGGGTTATAGGTTGTTTCAGCAGTTTTTAACTTATAACCTCATAACCCTATAATCCTGTAACCTAAAAATTTGTGAAGCAAATTTTAAGTTGCTTTTTCTTTAAAGATTTGTTATTGTAATGTAGTTTGCAGTTGTCGTTTAAACTTTAAGCTTTCAGCTCTCAGCTATAAGCTAAAAATTTGCGAAGCAAATTTTTTAATTGCCCGATGGTGTAATTGGTAACACATCTGTCTCTGGAACAGAATAGTCCTGGTTCGAGCCCAGGTCGGGCAGTTTTTTAAACAATAAAATATCTGTAAATTCATCTCATTTTAATTTTTATAATAATATAAAAATGAACAAACTAAAAAAATTATCAACAACAATGTATAATATAAAATGTAGAATGTATAATATCGGCAAAAAGTTGCTCCGCAAATTTTTTATCGTTTGTCGTTTAACCCGTAACCCCATAATCCTATCACCCTATAACCTAAAAAAAATGCTCTGCATTTTACCGTCGTTTAAGCCGTTATGCCTCCATTCCTCCATGCATCTATACATCAAAAAAATGCTCTGCATTTTTTTAGCCGTTTGTTTTTTTATATCATCGGTTTGTTCAAATATAGCCGCTTCCGTTTCCGCTCCGGTTCCTGCATTAAATTTTAATCAACAAATTGCTGATGACTTTGGCTTAACTTATAATTACGGTAAAATAACAAAAGCACACTTTGCAGGAACCGACAGAGTAATAATAAATATACAGGATTTACATTGTCACCCGCAAGTTCAAAAAAATATCAGCAATATAATAGAAATATTTGATAAAAAATACGGAGTAACAAATATATATTTGGAAGGTGCTTACGATAACATAAGCACAAAATGGTTAACACAAAATTTAAACGATAAAAATAAAACGGAAATTCTTGATAATGTCCTAAAAACAGGTAAGCTTACGGGAGCGGAATATTTTAGTGCAATATCGGGTAAAGCAGAAATAATAAAAGGTTTGGAAAAGAAAATCCCGTATTTGGATAATTTAAAAAGGTTCGGCGATATATTGGAAAAACAAGACGAGATAGCTCAAATATTAAAAGCCGTAGAAAAATTTACAC
>ONEP01000192.1 GCA_900316875.1 Candidatus Ruminimicrobium bovinum | reverse complement strand
CTATGCGATTTTTGATAAATAATTAGATTTTTCGCCTTAGCGAAAAATACCGAAAACTCTAAGCTCTAAGCACTAAGCCAAGAAAATATGTAACATTTTCTGTCTCAGCTATCGTTAAGTCGTGCTTCAAAAGAAAATTTTAAAAGGTTTGTTGTCAAACTCTAAGCTGCTCGGCTGAGGACACAAAGTGTCCGGCTCAGCTTCTCAGCTACAAAACCGGAGGTTTTATTTATGGAAACCAAACAAATAATAGAAAATTTTATTAACGGCAGCATTGAAGCAAAGAAAAAAATGCTCGACGAAGGGCAAATAGTTTATATACAGACAATAGCAAATAAAATAATAGAAGCATATCAAAACGGTAAAAAACTTATAGTGTTCGGTAACGGCGGTTCGGCAAGTGATGCACTTCATTTTGCGGCAGAAATTGTTTGTCGTTTTGAAAAGAACAGAAAAGCAATTCCGGCAATAGCATTAACCGAAAACATATCCACACTTACCGCAATAGGAAACGATTTCGGTTACGATTATGTTTTCAGCAGGCAACTTGAAGCATTTGCGCAAAAAGGTGATATTGCAATAGCAATTACAACATCGGGCAATTCCATAAATGTTATAAATGCGGTTGATTCTGCAAAAAAAATGGGAATGTTTGTTATCGGTTTAACAGGTTTAGACGGCGGTCAGTTAAAAGTTAAATCCGATATGTGTTATTGTGCACCTTCAAAAAATACTGCAAGAATACAGGAATGCCACATTTTATTAATTCATATAGTATCAAAAATAATAGAGGAAAAATTATTTGAATAATAAATTTTGTTCACTTAAACAGATAACTCAAATTGTCCGCAATTTGCAAAAAAAAGGTAAAAAAGCAGTTTTTACAAACGGATGTTTTGATTTGATACATGTAGGGCATGTCAGTTTATTTCAAAAAGCAAAAAGCTTAGGTGACGTTTTAATTGTTGCAATAAATTCCGATAAATCGCTTGCAAATATTAAGGGTCCTAAAAGACCTTTGGTTTGCCAAAAAGACAGAGTTAAAGTTCTATCCGCATTGTCAGCCATAGACTATGTAATTATCTTTTCACAAAATACTCCTTACGAAGTATTAAAACAAATAAAACCGGATATTCTTGTTAAAGGTGCCGACTATAAAATTAAAGATATTATCGGCAGAGAATTTGTTAAAAAAGTTTACAGATTCCCGTTTGTTAAAGGCAAATCAACAACAAATTTAATAAAACTTATAGTTGAAAGATACGGCAATAAATTATAAAAATGGAAAAAAGTTTTATACGAATTTTAGATACCAACCTTAACAGAACAAAAGAGGGTTTGCGCGTTATTGAAGACAGCGCAAGGTTTGTTTTTAACAATGAAGAAATTTATAAACAGCTTCGCACAATAAGGCATAAAGCAACTTCTTTTTTGGAAAGCAAATACGAACAACTTATTTCGGAAAGAGACAGCATAAAAGATGTAGGAAGAAAAGCAACCGAAGATAAAAGAACAAATCTTAAAAATATAATAATTGCAAATTTTAAAAGAGTGGAAGAATCTTTAAGAGTATTGGAAGAATATTCAAAGCTTATTGATTTTGAAATTGCATTAAACTATAAGGAATTAAGATACGGTATTTACCAAATAGAAAAAGATTTTGTAAAATTACTTAATGAACAAAAAAATTAAAGTTTTTTTATATTTGCTGTTTTTTTTATTTGCTGCACAATTTGTTTATGCGGGTAACAGTTTTGAAGTTTTAACAAGTTCAACAATACCTGCGGGAAGTTCTTTTTCCGACAATACAAAATCTTACGGCATTTATTTTACTACACCGACCGTAGATTATGCAACTTTATCACTTTTGGGAGATATTACCGTTAATAATAATGAAAAAGGAATTTATTGCGGAAATTACGGAACATTAAATTTGCAAACAACAAAAAAAGATGTAACAATCCATACAAGTTCTAACAGTAAAGTAGGAATACAATCACAATTTGTAAAAGATTGTTACCAATCCACAACAATATCCGTTGAGAATATAAATATTTACTCCGATAACGATAACATAGGGCTTTTCACATGCGGAAGAATGAATATAACGGCAAATTTAAACGACAGAAAAACAATAAATATAATAAACCCTTCGTCGGCAGCAATTCAAGTTAATGCAGCCGGAACATTTGAAGTTAGTAATATTGATATATACAGTAATGCCAAAACATTCGCACTTCTTACCGGAAAAACTTCTTCAACAACTTTTAGAAATACAAATATTAATATAAATTCTCAAACAGGTTTTTTGGCAAAACAAGACGATTTAATATATTTTATAAACAGCAGTTTTAAAAATGAAAAGGAGCATTTTTTAACTTCGCAAGAAAAATCTTTTTCTTCCTATATTACGGGAATAACCGCACAAAATTCAACAATAGAAGGTTTTATAGACAATGAGTCAAACAAGGTTAATTTTACACTTACAAGCAATTCGGTTTGGAAAATGAAAAAAAGTTCGAAAGTTAATGAATTAAATATTTCAAACAGTAATGTTGATTTATCGGTTTCAAACAATACAGGTTTTAATACTTTGACCGTTGAAAAACTTAAAGGGCAGGGAACAAACAATCAAATAACTTTAAATACTCAATTAAACGGTGATGATTCTTTAACGGACAAAATTGTAATTACAAAAAATATTGAAGGCAAATTTATTCTAAATATTAATAATGTCGGCGGGCAAGGTGCAAAAACAGAAAAAGGCATAAAAATTGTTGATACGACAATTAAAAATCCCGTCGATACTTTTAAATTAAAAAATTCAAAAATAGATATAGGCGCTTATGTTTATACGTTACAACAAGGTTATGCGGATGACAATTACAGTTGGTTTTTAAAAACCGGAGCATCGCCGTCAGAAAAAACAGATTCCTTTGTAACGATATCAAATACTCCTCAATTTATGAATTTTGTTGTTAAAACGGGAATGAACGAGTTGTCAAAACGGCTTGGCGACATAAGAAGAACACCTTTAAAAAAATATAACGGGGTATGGGTTAGAGCTTACGGTAAAAATTTTGATTACAATAAAGATTTAAAAACAAAACTGAATATTTTTGGTATTGAAGCAGGTTATGATTTCAGAATAAACAAAACAATTTCTTATATCGATAAAGATGATGAGGGATACGAAACAACTGTTGAAAAAATTAACAGAGATAAATGGTTTTTGGGTATTATGGCAGGTTTTCAAAATATCGGAAAAATTGAAACCGAACACAAAAATTCAAATAAAAACGGATCCGGAAACGGCAACTCAAAATCAGTCGGTATTTACGGCAGTTATATCGCACAAAACGGTTTATTTGTTGATTTAACTTTAAGAAATTTCTGGATGGATTTTGATATAAAAACCTATTCTTCATCCGATGAAGAAATTTCTTTCAAACCGCAAACTGCAAAGACAGCATTCGGTGCCGAAATCGGAAAAGAATTTTTGTTCGGAACAAATAAAAACATTTTACTTGAACCGAAAGCGGAACTTTTATTTGCATATTCGCCAGAAGTAAGTTTAACTGCAAATAGCAACAAAATTAAATATGGTTCAAATATTTTATGTAACGGTAAATTAGGTTTTGTATTGGGTTTATTAAACAAAAGTCAAAAAATTAAAAGATGGTTACCTTATTTGGAAACAGCATATAATTATGATTTCAATAATAAATTTGATATTTCATATTCCGATCAAAAACAAACCGTAGATTTTTCCGGCGGATATTTTGATATCGGGGCGGGATTAAATGCTTATATCGGTAAAGGAATAAATTGTTACGGATTTATAGGTTATCAAACAGGTACGGATACGGAAAACTTTACATGGAATTTAGGTATCCGCTACGGATTTTAAAAACGATGAGTATAGACATATAAAAAATAATTTTGTAAAATAAAATTTCTGGTTATAAATTTTAGTTTTTTTGTAAAAATATGGAGGAAATAAATGGCTTTACAGAAGAAAGAAGTAGTAGAACAATTTAAAACACATGCAACCGATACAGGGTCACCTGAAGTTCAAATTGCATTACTTACAACAAGAATTAATTATTTGTCGGAGCATTTTAAAAAGTTTCCTAAAGATTATGCTTCAAGAGTAGGATTTTTAAAAATGATAGGACAAAGAAGAAGTCTTTTGGATTATTTAAAAAGAACAAAAAAAGAAGCTTATAAAGATATATTAAAAAAACTTAATTTAAGAAAGTAATTAATATAAACTAAAAGTTCGTCGCAAACACAAAGGATGTAAAAAATTCCACTTTACAAGTGTAAT
>ONEP01000191.1 GCA_900316875.1 Candidatus Ruminimicrobium bovinum | reverse complement strand
TCATATTAGGAATTTTTTCATTAATTTCTTTTCTTGCCCATTCGGCAGCAGCTATTACTTTATCAAACATTTCTTTTCCGTGCAACACAGCTTGTCTTCTTGCCAAATCAATACTTGCAAGTGTTAAATACAAGGGGCTTGTTGTTTGTAACATTGAAACTATTTTTTTTACTCTGTTAATATCAACTAATTTTGAATTGACGTGTAATACCGAACCCTGAGAAAGCGCAGAAAGTATTTTATGTGTGGACTGAACACATAAATCGGCGCCCGCATCAACGGCAGACATCGGTAATTTGTCGTTAAATTTTAAATGAGGTCCGTGTGCTTCGTCAACAAGTAATATTTTACCTTTTCTGTGACATAGGTCGGCAATTCTTTTTACTTCCGTTGCAACACCGTTATAAGTAGGGCTTGTAACAAAAACAGCCCTTGCTTCCGGATACATTTCAAGTGCCTGTTTTATTTCATCATAAGTTGAATTAAAAATAATATCTAAATTTTGATCTATTGTGGGTTGCAACCAAATCGGCCAAACACCGGAAAGTATAATTCCGCCCATTATCGACTTATGCGAACTTCTTGAAACTATAATAGAATCTCCGGGGTCGCATGCAGATAAAAACATTGCAATATTTCCGACGGATGTTCCGTTAACCAAAAACAAAGAATGTTTTACGCCGTAAGCTTGTGCCATTAATTCTTCCGCTTTTTTTATCGGACCTACCGGATCGTGCAGAGAATCAACCTCGTCAAAAACGGTAACATCAAATTTATAAAGTCCGTCACCGGTTACTTCTTTTAAAACAGGGTCTATGCCTTTACCGTTTTTATGTCCCGGAGTGTGAAAAGAAGTTACATTTCTTTTGGCATGCCCCAAAAGCGTATCAAAAATAGGAACTTTGTTTTGTTTATCCATAGCATTCCTTCATTTAAAATTAAATAAATTTTTTTGCCGGTGTATTAACAATAACATCGGTCGACAAACCGTTTTTAGCCAACAATTCAATAAACGGATCGGGGTTTAATTCTTCCACATTTACCATGGTTTTAACATCCCATGTTCCGTTTGCAATTAACATTGCGGCAGCTACAGGTGGAACCCCTGCCGTATAACTTATTGCCTGTGCTTCAACTTCATTATAACATTGTTTATGATCACAAATATTATATATAAATAATTCTTTATTCTTTTTATCTTTTTTGCCTTTAATTAAACAACCTATGCAAGTTTTTCCCGTGTAATTGGGTGCCAATGTTTTAGGGTTTGGTAAACAAGCTTTAACAACTTTTAAAGGAATAACTTCCAAACCTTCCGCTGTTTTTACAGGTTTTTCGGACAACAAACCTATGTTTTTTAACACCGTAAAAACATTTATATAATGATCACTGAACCCCATCCAAAACCTTATTGATTTTGCCGGAATGTTCTGCGACAAAGAATGAAGTTCGTCGTGTCCCGTCAAATATACCGGTTGTTCGCCGACTACGGGAAAATCGTAAACAAGTTTATCGGCATGGACAGGTTTTTCAACCCACTGTTTATCAATCCAAGTCCATACTTTATGAAATTCTCTGAAATTTATTTCAGGGTCGAAGTTTGTAGCAAAATATTTTCCGTGGCTGCCGGCATTAACATCCATAATATCTATTGTTGCAATTTTATCGAAATGATGTTTCAATGCCAATGCACAATAAGCATTTACTACACCGGGGTCGAAACCGCAACCCAAAATTGCCGTAATTTTATTTTCTTTACATCTGTCTTTTCTTTTCCATTCGTAATTTGCATACCATGGCGGGTTTTCACAAACTTTATCCGGGTCTTCATGAATTGCGGTATCTATATATGCAGAGCCCGTTTGTATGCATGCTTCCAATATAGACATGTTGCAAAAAGCACTTGCCACATTTATAACTATGGAAATTTTTAATTCTTTTATTAAATTTACAAGTGCCGGAATATCAAAAACATTTATTTGCTTTGAAACGAATTTATTATCGGAATTTTTGTAATTCTTTTTTCTTTCAATACTGTCTAAAATCGAATTACAACTTTTTAAAGTTCTGGAACCTACATACATTTTTCCGAATACATCATTGTTTTGTGCCAATTTATGACAAACAACATGAGCAACGGCTCCGGCTCCGATAACTAAAACATTTCTTTTCATTTCAAGCAGTGCCTCCTCAAGATAAATTACTAACAAAATCTTTATATGTAAAACTTTTTACAACTTCAACTTTACCGTTAAGTTTTTTAATAACTATTGACGGCATTTGTATTCCGTTGAACCAATTCATCTTTACCATACTGTAACCGGCGGCATCTTCAAATTCTATTTTATCACCGATTTTTAACGGTTTTGAAAATTTATAAGTTC
>ONEP01000190.1 GCA_900316875.1 Candidatus Ruminimicrobium bovinum | reverse complement strand
GGTCTGCTTGTATCTTAAAGGCCAAAGCTGCGAAAGGAGCATTATCGTCAGCCGGTCTTGAAGTTTCTTCATTTGTATTTGCATCTATACAATGTAAATCTTTTCTGTCTAACGGTGAAGGTAAATAATCGCAAACGGCGTCAAGCATTGGCTGAACACCTTTATTTTTAAAAGATGTTCCGCAGAAAACAGGAATTAATTTTATTTGTAATGTTGCCGTTCTGATTGCTTGTTTTATTTGTGCTACGGTAGGTTCTTTACCTTCGAGGAAACAATTCATAACATCGTCGCTGTAATCAGCGATAAGTTCTATTAAGTTACTTCTTAATTCTTTTGCTTTATCTGCAAATTCCGCAGGAATTTCACCTACATCAAATTTTGCACCTAATTCTTCACCTTTCCAAATAATGGATTTCATTTCAACCAAATCTATTACACCTTTAAAGTCGGCTTCTGCACCGATAGGAATTTGCATTGTTAAAGGTGTTGCACCGAGTTTTTCTCTTATTTGTTCAATAACCATAAAGTAATCGGCACC
The DNA here is from genome assembly GCA_900316875.1 of Candidatus Ruminimicrobium bovinum. Classification (GTDB taxonomy): domain Bacteria; phylum Elusimicrobiota; class Endomicrobiia; order Endomicrobiales; family Endomicrobiaceae; genus Ruminimicrobium; species Ruminimicrobium bovinum. The sequence goes on along the minus strand of ONEP01000190.1, from coordinate 5,935 downwards.
TATTTTATCCATTTTGTTACTGAAAACTATTCTGGGAACATGGTATTTGTCGGCTTGTCTCCAAACGGTTTCAGACTGCGGTTCAACTCCGTTACCGGAATCAAATACCACAACAGCACCGTCGAGAACTCTTAAGCTTCTTTCTACCTCTGCAGTAAAATCCACATGTCCCGGGGTATCTATTATGTTAAATTGCATATCTTTCCATTTACAATATGTAGCAGCGGAAGTAATGGTTATACCTCTTTCTCTTTCCTGCTCCATCCAGTCCATGGTTGCCGCACCTTCGTGCACTTCACCTATTTTATGTGTTCTACCGGTATAGAATAAAATTCTTTCGGTAGTAGTTGTTTTACCTGCATCGATATGAGCAGCTATACCGAAATTTCTAACCTTTTCTAAAGGAAATTCTCTTGCCATATTAAACCTCAAAATAAAAATTTACTTTCTTCTTTTTAATAAAAAACAAAAAATACAATCTGTGTGATGATATATATATGATTGCAACATCACACGGATATTTTGGGCATTATATAAAATTTAAAAATAAATTGTCAAGAAAAACATAATACTTAAAGAATAAATTTTTTCAATACGGCTTTACAACCTAAAACCAAATCATCATAACTTTGTTTAAAATCACCGGTGTACCAAGGGTCTGCAACATCGCGATTTATTTTTGTAAAGTCTATCAAAATATGTTTTATTTTATTATCTGTATCATTCCACATTCTATGCATATTGTATATATTTGCACTGTCCATACCTATAATTAAATCATAATAATTATAATCCGCTTTTGTTATTTGTCTTGCAGTTTTTCCGTTACAGGAAATACCGTGTTCTGCCAATATTTGTCTTGCGGGCGGATATACACCGTTACCTATTTCTTCCGTGCTTGTTGCGGCAGATGCAACTTCAAAGGATTTTTCCAAACCTTTCTTTTTTAGCATATCTTTAAAAATAAATTCCGCCATAGGCGACCTGCATATATTTCCGTGACAAACAAATAATATCTTTTTCACCGTATATCCTCTTAAATTTTATTTATAATGCCCTGGGCTAAAATAACCCGAATAAAATATTTAAAATCAGAATTAAAAGAAATGACAATGTTAAAAAAGCTTTTATTCCGGTACCTAAAAGAAAACCTGCAAACGAACTTAATGCGGATTTTAATGCTTTTTTAATATCTTTGGAATTGTTTATAAGTTCACCGATTAATGCACCTATGAAAGAGCCGAAAATTAAAATCATCGGATTTACAAAAATTATTCCTGCCATACTACCGATTAATGCACCGCGTTCCCCGCTTTTTGTTCCGCCGCTTTTTTTAACCATTTTTGAAGGAATAATATAATCCATAACCGTAACAATAATCATTAGCAAAAGAGTTATAATCAAAGTCCATATACTTAATGTACAACTTTTAGAAAAAAATGCAACAAACAAACCGAGCCACCCTAACGGAAGCCCCGGAATTACAGGCAGAAAAGAACCTGCCAACCCGACTATAATAAAAATAAAAGCTAAAACCATCAAAAATATTGACATATTATTTCCCGAATTATTTTAGCATATAATATTCAATTAGTGCGAAAAAAATTTTTAACTTGTAATTTATTATTATATAATATTAAATTAATATAAGGATAAAAAAATTTTTAATAAAATATAAAAAGAAAAATATAATGAATAAAATATTTTATTTTAGAGAAGAAAATATATACAGAAGGTTATATTTCATTAATTTCAAGTTATTCAAAATAAAAAGAAAACTAAATATTACCGATAAGTATTTGATAAACACTGTTAAAAACATAAACAATAATATTTCTAAATTTCATAAATCCAAAACAGAAATACAACCAAAGCCAAACAATGTCATATTAGATAAATTAAAGGAATTAAAAAATTTTTATTTCTTACATAACAAAGGAAACTTAGGCGATATATTTATTGCTAACAGTGAATTCCAACTTTTTAACTCTTTTAAAAATGTGTTGCATATAAACTTGTACAATTATACAAATTTAAAAATTCCTTTTAATTTTGTGTATGGTGGAGGAGGTATGTTTGTAGGATTGTATAAAAAAGAGCATAAAAAAATTTTTAATATTTTAAAAAATAAATTGATGAAACAATGTATTATTCTGTCTGAAAGTTTTTATGATATACCTGAGTTCATAAAACTATTAGACGAAAGATTTACGATTTTTTGCAGAGAAAAAAACAGTTATAATTATTTAATTAATTCTAACACAAAAGCAAATGTTTATCTTGCCGATGATATGGCTTTTGCCACTGATACAAATTTTTATTATAACACCGGCTTTACAAATATGCAAATAAACAATTTAAACGAAAACTTAAAAAAATATTCCATAAAAAAAATAAGGAATATATTGAATGATTATTTTATAAAGTATTGTGTAATTTACGATAAAGTGAAAAACATATTATCTTTTATTAAACAAGATAAAATTAAAATAGCATATTTATTGAGGCAAGATGATGAAAAAATATTTAAAGATAAAACAAATATAAACTCTTTTGATTTATCTGTTTGCGGCGGGATAGGAGACAAATCCTGTTCGGACAATGCTTACGTTCAAATACTTTCGGAACTTTTTTTCAGTGCAATAGATTGTGCAGATGTTATTATTACGGACAGATTGCATGCAGGAATTTCATCCGCATTATTAAATAAAGAAGTTTTTTTATTTGATAATAATTACGGTAAAGTATTCGGAGTATATGAACAATCCATGAAACAAATGAAAAATGTTCATTTATTAAAACAAAACGATTTAAAAAACATTGATGACATAATAAAAAATTGTAACATTAAAAACACGGCAAACACGGAACATTTGAAAAGTTTGAATTTAACCATGGAACAATTTTTAACCAAATATTTGGCTTATAAAAATTAAAAGATTAAAAATTTTTTAACATTCTGAAAATCACAAAACTTTTAATATTAAATATTTTTATAATTAAAATATAAAAATTTATTTTACCAACCCTAAAAAAAGATGACTTTAAAATACTTTTCAAATATAAAAAATGTTCAAGTATATAAGGATACATCTCTTTTTGTTTTGATTTAGAAAATTTTTTACCTAATCTGTAAACAAATCCGTTTATAATAAAATTTTGCAATATCGGTGAATTTTCTAACAAATTTCTTTTGTATAAAAAATTTGTAAGTGTAATAAAAGACCTTAAAGCATTTATTCTTAATTTTTCTTTTTTTGCAGTAAGACTATCGACTTGTTTTCTGTAATAATAAAGTTCCTCATCCAAAAAACTTATTTTATTAGAATATAAATTGGCTAAAATATTGAAAGCAAAATCTTCTTCCGCATAAATATCTTCAAAAAATAAAATAGTATTATCCTTTATAACATCGGTTTTATATAATTTCATACAAGCGGACCTTGAATTTTCCACTATATCCAAAATACATTCAAGTTGTTTATCTGTTTGTCTTGATTTTGAATATTCATAAAAAAGAGTATTAAGTTTTTCTCTATTTGGTCCTTTCTCGTACTTATTATCCAAAGAATAATACATTTTGTGTCTGCAATAAACTATATCACTGTTTTCTTTTTCTGCAATATTTGTTAGTTTCTCTAAATAATCACTCGATACAAAATCATCTGAATCAATAAAAGTAATGTATTTACCATTAATAATTTTTAATGCAGAATTTCTTGCACCGGGCAATCCTCTGTTTTCCTGATTTATTATTTTTATTCTATTATCTTTATTTACATATTCCTGTAATACCGATAGCGAATTATCGGTTGAACCGTCATTTACACATATACATTCAAAATCTTTGAATGTTTGGTTTAATATACTGTCCAAACACTGTGATAAATATTTTTCCACATTATATACAGGCACTATTACAGATATTTTTGGCATTTGTTTACCTCAATTCGATTTCAATCTATTCTACAATAAAAAATACTTTTTTCAAAATATAAAATGTTATAATATGTGTTATGTTTACAATTATATTACTGGTTATTATATTAATAATTTTTTCCGCAAAATATCCATGGTGGTTGCCTGCAAAAAAAGGGTTAACAGTTTTGATGTATCATCATATTTATAAATATGATGAAACTTGTGATTTGGAAAAAGCATTATATGTTGAACCTAAAAAATTTTCCAAACAAATGGATTTTTTATTAAAACACAAATACACACCTATAACTTTGGAAGAATTATCAAAATCTTATAAAGATGAAACTTTCAAATTACCCGAAAAGCCGGTTCTTATAACTTTTGATGACGGTTGGTCGGATAATTATACAAATGCCTTTAAGATATTAAAAGAAAAAAATATTAAAGCCAATATTTTTATTTCTTGCAATTTTATAGAACAAAAAAATTGTATGACTTGGAACCAATTACTTGAAATGAAAAACAGCGGTTTAATATCTTTCGGTTCTCATACCGTCAATCATCCCACGGATATACAAACATTAAACGATAACGATATTATAAAAGAATTAAAAGAATCCAAACAAATATTGGAAAAAAAATTAAATATAAAAATAGATTCTTTTGCTTATCCTTCAGGAAAAGGTGCAACAAACAAAAAAATAAGGGCTATGGTTTTTGACAGCGGATATTCGTTTGATTTTTCAACAAAAAGAGGAATAACACCATTTAAATGGAACAAAGAAAAAGCCATAAAAAGGTTATATATAAAAGAAAATTATAATATTTTTGATTTTTATTTACTAATTACAAAAGGCAAAAACAGTTTTTAAGCTGTTCTTGAGTTTAACTCAGATTTTTAATCTTTTTCCGAAAAAATTAAATCATATTTTTAGTAATCTTTCACCGTCAATTCAAATTTATTTTTTTATATTATCAATAACTTCCTGTGCTTCTTTACTGCCTCTGTTTGCTGCTATTTTACACCATTGTAAACTTAAAGTATAATTAATGCAAACATATTCGCCGTTTGCATACATAACACTTAAATAATCCGCAGCTTCGGCATGTCCGTTTTGTGCCGCCAGCCAAAACCATTTGAATGCCTCTTTAAAATTATCTTCACAATAATATTGTTCACCTAAAACAAATTGGCTTTTGACATTTCCCTTTAATGCAAGTGACATTTCACTTTCACCCTCGTCGGTTAAATAGTTTAACAGTTCTTGCTTTTACTGCTCGTCTCTTATTTCTTTATCTTTTTTTTACAGCAATTTTAGAAAGCAAATTCCATATCTTATTTTCTTTTTAATTATTAATATTCTGTTCCGCCAAATTTTTACAATCTTCAGCAGTTAGTTTTTTCTTATCCATATTATTTCCTATTTTACTTTATTATTTCATCTAAATATACATTTTATTAAACAAAACAGATTGTCTAAAAACAACTTTTTACTTCTATATACCTAATCGTTAAAACAAGCTGATTCTGAAAAGATGTACTCGATTGAGATAAATGCGAAATGAAAATTTAAAATATAAACAACAAATTTAATATTCTACGGTAAACGAAGAATATGCATATCTGTTTAGATCATCTGTTGCAATAATATTGTGTGTACCGCTTAAAGCAGTTATAAAAAGTGTTTCGTTTTTCTTGCTGTTACCTACAAAATTTCCGTCAACAAACCAATAAATGGTATCAGCATCGGCATCAATATCCGCTTTTAAAGGAATTATTTTATTCCCGGGGACTATTTTATAAACAACATCTTCCAACGGTAAAAATATTTTCGGCGGATTTCCGGATAATGATATATCTTCCGGTTCTATGTTTGTCATATATTTTGGCGGGAGTTGTTTCTTTATACCTGCCTTTTCAAACAAACTTAAAATATCCGACGGCCAAAACTCATACACTTCATAATGAGTTTTCCCTTTGATTTCAACATTTGTTCTTAAACCTGTTTTATTG
>ONEP01000188.1 GCA_900316875.1 Candidatus Ruminimicrobium bovinum | reverse complement strand
TGAAAAAAATATTATCACGAAAGAGAAAACTTCAAAAACAAAAGATGAATTCATTCAGGATTTACTGGGTTTTCAAAAATCCATAGGCACTGTGTGGGGAAAAATATTTAATTCAAAATATTTAAAAAATAATATTTTATTATTTGATGAAGAATTGGTTTTAGCTGAAGATGCCGAATTTTGCTTAAGGTTAATGAAACATAACCCTAAAATTATTTATATTCCAAATATTTTATACCATTATAATTTATCAAATGTTTCTACAGTACGAACATTTAATAAATTTTATTTTAATTTTTACAGTGATTCGTTAAAAAAAATTGAACTGTCAATTGATAAAACAAAATATTTAACACAATGGAATAATTTTGTTGCTCATCATTTATTACTGATATGTGTTAATTATTGTTTTAATTTACAAAATAAAGTTTGCTATGATAAAAGGAAACGGATGTTAAAGGAAATATTAAAAGATGAGTTATTTGCAGATAGTATAAGGTTGTGCGATTCAAAAGATTTTCCATTTACTAAAAAGATAACATTATTTTTTTTAAAACATAAAATGTATTTATTTGTTTATATTATTTCAATAATACGAAATAAAACAAGATGATAATAAATTTGTTAAAATTTTATAAGGAATTTCAAATATGAATAATCCGAAAGTATCGGTAATTGTTCCGGTGTATAATGTAGAACAATATTTAAAGCAATGCCTTGATAGCATACTTAATCAAACATTAAAAGATATTGAATTAATATGTGTTAATGACGGTTCAACCGATAAAAGCGGACAAATATTAGATGATTATGCCAAAAGAGATAATAGAATAAAAGTTTTTCATAAAAAAAATGAAGGTTACGGTAAAGCAATGAATGTAGGTTTTCATAATGCAAGCGGAGAATACATAGGTATTGTCGAACCTGATGATTATATAAATTCGGATATGTATGAAAATCTTTATAAAAAAGTTGTTGAAAATGATGTTGATTTTATTAAAGCCGATTTTTATAGTTTTATTTGTAAGAACGGTAATATTAGGTTATTTTATAATAGACTTGACGAGAGTGGGAAATATTATAATAGAGTTATAAATTTACAAGAAGATATGACTCCGTTTAAATTTGTCATGAATACATGGTGTGGCATATATAAAAGGAGTTTTATTGAAAAATATCATATTGCGCATAACGAAACTCCCGGGGCAAGTTTCCAGGATCAAGGTTTTTGGTTTCAAACTTTTTGCAGAGCAAAAAAAGTTTATTTTTTAAATCAACCTTATTACATGTATAGAAGTGATAATGTAAATTCATCCGTGCATAATAAAGAAAAAATTTTTTGTATAAAAGAAGAATATGATTACATAAGAAAATTTTTAGAAAAAAATCCTGATATTAAGGCAAAATTTTTAGGTATATACAGTTATTATAAATTTTGTAATTATGAGTATAATTTTTTCAGAGTATCTTTTCCGTTAAAAAAATATTTTTTTGAAGTTTTTACAAATGATTTTAAAGATGCTTATAAAAATAAAGAAATAGATGAGTCTCTATTTTCTAAATGGGGTGTGTTAAAGTTACGTTTGATAATGTTTTACCCAAAATTATATTATTGGTATAAACTTTTATGTATTACTAATATTAAAATGTTTATTCGTAAAAATTTAAAATTTAAAGAAAAGTAAAAATATGCAATCAATGATCAGTGTAATAATTCCCGTATATAATGTAGACCGTTATTTAAGACAATGTCTTGATAGCGTTATAAATCAAACATATAAAAATTTAGAAATAATATTAGTTGATGACGGTTCAACAGACAATAGCGGAAAAATTTGTGATGAATACGCCTTAAAAGATAACAGAATAAAAGTAATACATAAGCAAAACGGCGGCCTTTCCGATGCGAGAAATACGGGCTTAAAATATGTTTCCGGAGAATTTTGTCATTTTTTAGATAGTGATGATTATATTGATTATCATTTATACGAACAGAGCATCAAAGTTTTTGATAATTTTAAGGTTGATTATTTTTGTTTCAGTTCTAAATCTTTTTTTGAAAAAGGCAGTGATGTTTATAATAAAAAAGATATAGACGAATATATATTTGTAAAAAGACAAGGGATATATGGTGTAAATATAAATATAGGATTAAATACTAATATTCATGTATGGAATAAAATTTTTAAAACAGAAATAATAAATAAAAATAATTTACATTTTATTAAAGGACTATTATACGAAGATATATTTTTTGTATGGAGTTATATATTCTTATCCAAAAAAGCATATTTCAGTAAAGAATATTTTCATAATTACAGAATAAGAAATGATTCCATAATGGGAAAAACAATTAAAAATAAAATGCTTAAAACCGGTATTGACCATATGCTGAACTGGTATGAATTATTTAAGAGCTTTTCCAATAATAAAAAATCTTTTATAACAAATTATAATAGCTTGTTTTATCTGTTGAATATTTATTACGACACAACAAAAAAAATGGTTCCTAAAAAAGATTATATGTATATAGAAGAATTAAAGAATAAATATTTACTGGAAATTAATAATTGTAAAAATAAATATTGTAATATTTTTAACAAGTTATATTTTAAAATTGAGAAAATATGGTATTTTCTATTGTTGAAAGATGTATTTAATTTAAATAAGTGGAAAAGTAAATTTAGATATTATAAACAAAAAATCATAACTGCAGTATATTTCAGATTACAAATTTTTTTTATGAGATTTTGCAAAAACAATAATTTTGATAATCGTATTTTGGAAATTGAAACTAAAAAAGATACAAATAATAAAATAATTTGTGATGAATTGCAAAAAATAAATAATTTTTATTTTCTTCCTAACAGAGGAAACCTTGGTGATATGGCAATTGCCACGGCATGTTATAAGTTTTTTGATTTATTAAATTTAGAATATAATGTTATTGATATGACTAAATATGAACAATATATTGAACTGCCCGTAAATATTGTTTACGGCGGAGGTGGACTTTTTACAAAATATTATAGACAATATTATCAGGAAATTCTTGAAATATTTAAATCAAAGAAATTACAAAAAGTAATTGTATTACCCGCAAGTTTTTATGAATGTGACGATGTTTTGGAAGTTTTTGATGAAAGGTTTACTGTTTTTTGTAGAGAAAAACAAAGTTATAATTATTGTTTGTCAAAAAATAATAAAGCACAATTTATTTTAGCAGATGATATGGCATTATCTTTAAATGTGAAGTTTACGGAATCTAAAACAAAAATCTGCAATAATGTTGTAAAAATATCACAATCACAAAAAAAGGAATTAAAAAAATTATATAAATATTATACCTGTATAGTGTGTAAGTATAATGGAGCATTAAGAAAATCAAATAATATAGGTTGTTTCTTTAGAACAGACAAAGAAGCAATTATAGATGAAAATAAAAGAAAAATTTCTTTAATAGATTTGTCTTTAATTGCAAACTCTTTTTGTGCAGATAAATCTTTTACATATATAATGATAAAACTTTTTTTTAAAGTGTTGAATAGTTACGGTTTTATTGTAACGGATAGGTTGCATATAGGTATTTGCGCTGCTTTATTAAATAAAAAAGTTTATATTCTCGATAATAAGTATAAAAAATTATCAAATGTGTTGGAAAATTCTATGTCTAAATATCCTAATGTAAAATTATATAATAATATTAGTGAATTAATAAATGAAATTGATAAATTTAATTCAAGTAACAAAAAAAATAAAGCAAGAATAAATATATTATCTTTTAACGAATTTGTTAATGAATGGAAAAGTGTAAAGCAAAATTTCGGACTTGAAAAAATATATTGGAGTGAAATATAATGACTGATAAAATAAAAAAATTTATAGATTGTAATTTCCCGGTAAAAACATGTAATTTAAGATGTCATTACTGTTATATAACACAAAATAGAGATTTTGATAAAGAATTGCCAAAGTTTAAATATTCGCCTGAACATATTGTAAAAGCTCTTTCTAAAGAGCGTTTAGGTGGAGTATGCGGTATAAATATTTGTGGAGAAGGAGAAACACTTTTACCACCGGAAATAATTCCTATAACATTAGGTTTATTACAACAAGGTCATTATGTTAATTTAATAACGAATGGTACAATAACTAAAAGATTTGAACAATTGTGTGAATTTCCTAAAGATTTATTATCTCGTTTGTTTATAAAATTTTCTTTTCAATTTTTAGAACTTAAAAGATTAAATTTGTTTGAAACATTTGTTAAAAATGTTCACAAAATAAGAAATGCTAAAATATCTTTCACTATTGAAATCACACCAAATGACGAGCTAATACCATATATAGAAGAAATTAAGCGATTTTCTATCGAAAACTTTGGAGCTCTACCTCATATTACCGTTGCAAGAAATAACAGGAAGAAATTACTTCCGATACTTACAAACTTAAGTAGGGAAGAATATAAAAAAGTTTGGAATCAATTTGATTCCATAATGTTTGATTATAAAATGAAATGTTTTAATGTTAAAAGAAAAGAGTTTTGTTATGCAGGAGTATGGACTGCTTTTCTAATGATGGGAACAGGGGAATTAAAACAATGTTATTTAGGAAAAACAATAGATCCGAATATTTATGAAGATATTAACAAAAAAATAGATTTTTCAAAACCTGTAGGATATTATTGTCCGGAGGCACATTGTTTTAATTCTCATGCTTGGCTTGCATTCGGTGATATTCCCGAACATGCTGCACCTACTTATGCACAAATAAGAAACAGAGTATGTAATGACGGAACTGAGTGGTTACAGCCCAAAGTTAAGAGTTTTTTCAGTTCAAAGTTATGCGAATCTAATGAAATGATAGCACACGGTAAAGCTCCGTCATTTATTAAAAGATTTTTTGTAAAATTAAAGTATAAATTAATTGAAAAATATTTGAAAAAACAAGAATATTAGTTGAGATTTAAGCATTATATGTTAAATTTTAATTCTGTTTGTTTATTTTTGTTCTTAAAATACTAAGATAGTCTTTAAATTCCTGTTGTTTGTTAGTCCTTCCGAAATTATCATTATGTAATCTTCTTTTTGAAATTACAACAGGTATCTTTTTAATGTTGATATTTTTTTGTTTCAGTCTTATTTGAAAATCTATAATTTCTCCTGATTTTAAAGATTCGTTGAAAGTTCCTATTTTTTCAAAAACATTCCTTTTTATTAAAGATGCCCCTGCCAACATTCCGAAATAATTATCGGTTCTTGCTTTTAATTTTGTCTTGTCCGTATCGGATAATTCGGGAGATATGAAATCTTGTGTCATGCCGAAAACTGCCTCAATACTTGTATCTTTAATAAATTCATTATATAATGCAAATATTGAATTTTCATTCAGAATATCGTCCGCGTCTATGTATAAAATATATTCTCCGGAAGCAAAATTAAGCCCTGCATTTCTTGTTTTACTTATACAGGAAAAATTTACTTCCGCAACTTTGCAACAAAATTCTTGAGCTATCTGTTTTGTATTATCCGTACATGAATCACAAACAACAATTATCTCAATATCTTTTATATTTTGTTTTCGTATACTTTCAATGGTTTCTCTAATATATTTTGAAGCATTTTTGGCAGCTATTATTACCGATATCATTTGTTTAAAATCCTTTTTCTTAATAAATTCATAATATAATTTGAATATTTTGTGTTTTTTATTAAAGTTATATTATTACCGTGCAATCTTCTTATATAAAAAATTGTATCAACAAAATGACTGACATTTGTTCCGTTTTCCGATATTCTGTAAATAAATTCAGTGTCTTCGCCCGTTTGGAATTTTTCGTCAAAATTTCCATATAGTTTAAAAATAGATTTTTTTATTAATGCACTCGGTAAATATTTTTTATCCGCTTTCTCCAATTCTTTTTCTAAAACGGCTTTTTTACAAATTTTAAGTTCTTTTCTTTCGAAAAAATTTTCATATTTTGTAAATACAATTTCACAATCAGGGTGTTCTTTAAAATATTGTATTTGAGTATTTATTTTTTCCGGTAGCCAATAGTCGTCCGAATCACAAAATGCTATATATTCACCGTTTGAATTTTCAATTGCCAAATTTCTTGCAAAAGGTATTCCTTTG
>ONEP01000107.1 GCA_900316875.1 Candidatus Ruminimicrobium bovinum | reverse complement strand
AACAACAATATCTTATTTTACATTTTCATAACACGAACTCTTCAAATTTTTGTATTACAAAAATCTTCTATTTGCTTTATACATACTTCTCTAATATTTTCTTTATTTTTATATGCTTTTGTCCATTGGCAAATTTTGTCCAGTGCGATATTAATCGTCCATCTTGGTGTCCAATTTAGTTCTTTTTTTGCTTTTGAAATATCTAATTTTAAGTAATGTGCTTCATGCGGTTGTTTTGTTTTATCTATCATATATTTTATATTACTGAAATTTTCAGATAATTGTTTTACTATTTCTTCAACTGTTTTTATATCTTTTTTATCGGGACCAAAATTCCAGCCTTGAGCAAATTCTTTTTTCCCTTGCAATAATTTAGCTCCCAACAATAAATATGCACTTAACGGTTCCAATACATGTTGCCATGGCCTAATTGCTTTCGGATTTCTTATTACTAAATTTTTTCCGGACAATATTGCTCTAATAAAGTCCGGTATCAATCTGTCTTTGGCAAAATCACCGCCACCGATAACATTTCCCGCTCTTACCGAAGCTATTAATGTATTATGTGTTTTTTTATAATCATCTAAATTAAAAAAAGAATTTCTATATGAAGATATTACTATTTCACAACATGCCTTTGATGCACTATACGGATCATATCCTCCTAACGAATCTTCTTCTTTAAATGCTTTTCCCGTTTCATTATTTAAGTAAACTTTATCGGTCGTTATGGCAACGACAGCTTTAACAAATTTGTTCTTTTTTAAAGATTCAAAAACATTTGCCGTTCCTATAACATTTGACTGATATGTATCTAAAGTTTCTTTATAAGATAATCTTACTAACGGTTGTGCCGCTAAATGAAAAATTATTTCAGGTTTATATTTCTTTATTACGGAATTTAATCTGTTAAAATCTTTGATATCTGCTCTGATATCTGTACATTTTGGTTTTACTAATTCAAACAAAGACGGTTTTGTCGGAATATCAATAGAATATCCGATAACTTTTGCACCCAACATTTCAAGCCACAAACAAAGCCATGTTCCCTTAAACCCGGTGTGCCCGGTAACCAAAACTGTTTTTCCCGAAAAAAGTTTTAGAGCCGGTATAGATGTATATATGGATTGATGTATGGACAAAACAACATTATTATTTTTCTTTTTCATATTTAACCTGTTTATTCCTCAAAATATTTATTCTTTTATTAAGAGTGTTTATATCATTTAAAGCACTATCTATAGCTATATTTTTTTAATATTCTAATTCAAAGCAAACATATATCATTGTTGCTACTTCATAGAGAAACCTATGCTATGTTTAATGAATGAGCAAAATTTGTTGTTACCACACTTTCCATGGAGCTTGCTTTTTTTGCCACAAATCATTTAAGTAGTTTTTATCCCTTAAAGTGTCCATCGGTTGCCAAAAACCGGTATGTTTATAAGCATTTAACTGTTTATCTTTTGCTAAATTTTCTAACGGTTCTCTTTCAAAACTTATTAAATCGTTATTTTCTTCTATATAATTAAAAATTTCCGAATTACAAACAAAAAAACCACCGTTAACCCAAGATTCTTTTGGTTTTTCTATAAAAGAAGTTATTGTATTATCGCTGTTTATTTCTAAAGCTCCAAATTTTCCGGACGGTTGAACGGCAGTTAAAGTAATATATTTTTTAGAATTATTATGATGTTTTATGAGTTCATTAATATTTACATTTGAAACACCGTCTCCATAAGTTAACATAAATTGTTCTTTACCGATATATTCTTGAGCTTTTTTTATTCTTGAACCTGTTAATGTATCTTTACCTGTATATAAAACCGTAACTTTCCATGGTTCTGTTCTTGTTTTATGAATTTCCAATGTGTTTGTTGACATATCAATCGTAATATCAGAATATCTGTTATAATAATTTATAAAATAATCTTTTATTAAATGAGATTTATATCCTGAAAGAATAACAAAATCATTAAATCCATAAACCGAATATATTTTCATTATGTGCCATAAAATAGGTTTACCACCGATTTCAACCAATGGTTTTGGAATTAAATTTGTTTCTTCCGATAATCTTGTTCCAAGTCCGCCTGCCAAAATAACGACTTTCATTTTAACCTCAAATATTTAAATTTATTTTTTATGATTTTATCAAATTTTTATATATAAATATAGCTGATTGCCTTATATTATTTTTACAAACAACGAAATAAATGGTCTTAGTATTTTATAATACCACTGCTTTTTATACCATTTATCGTAGTATAATAAAAAAGAATTATAGAAATGTTTAGATATTTTTTTCTTTATTGTTTTATCGTTACTTTTCAAACCGGATTTATATTTATGATGTATTATTTCAACAGTAGGGTTATATATTATTTTTAATCCTAATTCCCTTATTTTTCTGCATAAATCCATATCTTCCGAGTACATAAAAAATCTTTCATCAAAAAAATCTGTTTTTTTTAAATACTCTAATTTTGTTATCATACATGCACCGCTAACGGCATCTACCTGATGTATGGTTGATAAATCTTTGTTTAATAAATGATATTGTGTAAAAAATTTTATTTTTGGGAAAAGTTTTTCAAAACCTACAAAATATAAAGCACAATCAAATAACGACGATTCTCCTCTATGACAGGCCTTGTCTATTTTCCCGTCGGATAAAACTAATTTTGGAGTTATCATACCGATACTTTCATCTGTTTCTAAAGCATCTGTTAAAGTGTCAAGAGTTTTTGTTTTTTCCGTAAGTTCCGTATCGGAATTTAGTAACATTATATAATCCGCACTTGATTTT
>ONEP01000230.1 GCA_900316875.1 Candidatus Ruminimicrobium bovinum | reverse complement strand
CAGACATCTTAACATTAATAACAGATTGTTTTCACCTATGGAATTTTTTTACCTTTCAAAAACGGCAAAATGTATTTAACCCTAACAGTAGTTATTTGCTTTCGTGGTATTTCTGTTCAGTATTAACAGACCAAATATTATCCTTTGTTTTAATACCGTTTATTATATTTGAAACGGCGGTTATTGCCGTAAGCATTGAATGGTCCATATTATTATATCGATGCATACCGTTTCTTCCTATTAAAAATAAATTTTCATATTTATTTACAAACTTTTTAATTACATCAAAATTTTTATATGTTCCGAAATATCCGGGATATGCTTTTGGCATTCTTACTAAGCAACTATCTATAACATCTTCTTCATTTATTATTCGTATTCGGGCTAACTCTTTCTTTGCAAAACTTATAAAATCTTCATCCTTGGTATTCCACATATCATCGCCTTCGTTACAAAAATATTCAAGGCCTAACCATACGGTATTTTCATAATCTTTAACTAAATAAGGGCTCCAATTGTTAAATATCTGTAGTCTTCCCAATTTCACTTCTCTCTCCTGTATATATATCCACGTATCCGGAACTCTGTTTTTATAAGACTGCAACTTGGTATTGTTTTTTATTACCATATCTTTTACAAGCAACCCGACCGTTATAAAACTTCTATATTCTAAACCGTCAGCTATCGTTTCAACTTTACCATCTTTTTTATCAAAACCGTTTATCAAATCTTTTACGGGCATTGTTGAAAATACAAAATCGGCTTCGTATTTATTACCTGTTTGATCAACAACCGTTTTTATAATATTATTTTCCGTTTCAAAATTTATTATTTTTTTGTTAAATTCTATTTTACCGCCTAATTCTTCAATTTTTTTTGCAACGGTCTCCCAAAAATGTCCGGGACCGAATTTAGGATAATAAAATTTTTCAATCAAACTTGTTTCCGTATTTTTTTGATTCAAATCTTTTTCGGGGACAAAAACTTTTTTCAATGCTTGTTGAAGCACTTTTATTACCGATACGCCTTTTATCCTTTGTGTTCCCCAGTCTGCAGGAATATCTTTTGGTAATACCCCCCAAACTTTATGAGTGTAATCTTTAAAAAAAGTCAAATACAATTCTTTCCCGAATCTGTTTATCATAAAATCTTCAAGATTTTTTTCTTCTCTTTTAAATAATATACTGTAAACATAACTTAAACCTATTTTTATTATTCTTGTTATTCCTAAATTTTTTAATGTCGAAAAAGATAAAGATACCGGATAATCAAAAAAAGTTTTTAAAAAATATATTCTCGAAAGTCTGTTTCGAACAAGCATTACATCATCTGTTTTATCGGGATTAATTTCTTTGTTATTTTTTGAAAGTTCAATTTCTCTGTTTAATAAAATATCATCACTTGAAGGAACCGTTTGTATAGGCATTAAATCCGTCCACCATTTCATTACCGTATCGGACTTTGAAAAAAATCTGTGCCCGCCTATATCCATTCTGTTATTTTTATAATTAAAAGTTTTTGATATACCACCGATATCACCTGTAGCTTCAAAAATTACAGGTTTTATATCTGTTTTTGTAAGTAACTCATAAGCAGCAGTAAGCCCTGCAGGTCCCGCACCTATTATTATTGCCGTCTTTGTCATAAAATCCTCTTTTATTTAACTGAAAATAAATTTTTTTCTTGCAAAATAATTCCATAAATATGTAACTATTATAACAAAAATTTTAGATAACATATAGTATATACCAAAATATTCAGTAAAGATATAAAGGAATATATTATTTAGTATTAATCCGATAATTCCTATTACAAGAAATACTGTAAATTCATTTATTTTATTGTGTATTTTTGTTTTTGTAAAAATGTAAAACTTACTTAAAATATAAGTGATTGCTATTCCTGCCAAAAAAGATATAGTCGCAGATACGATGTAATACACATTAAAATATTCCGTTAGTATAAAAAGAATTGATACATCTGCAAACAAAGCTATACCGCTTGCAAAAAAATATTTTATAAACTGAAAATAAGAATTATCCGTTTTGTTAGTAATAAAATTTTTTAATTTTTTAAGCATTTTAATTTGTAAATAATATCGTTCTTTTTGTTTCTGCCAATATTTTTATTCTATCTTTATATTTATCCAAAAGTGTCGTCATAAAATCATCTTTATAAGATGCAAAGTAATATTTTTTTTCTTCTTCTATTTTATCTTCAAATTCGTTATCGGTAACCGTAATATTTCCTCTGTCGGCATAAAATAAAAACATTGAAGAAAAAACAAACCAATCATCTTGCCTGATTATTATTTTTTCGTTTTTATCAATAGTATTTAGAGTCGGAATTAATTTTACCGGATCCGTTAATTTTTGCGCATCTATGGTTTTAGATACTATAGGAAAACATATAAAAAGTGTTGATACACTTATTGAAACAATAATAAATATTTTCATAATTATTCTAACCGTTTTTTGTGAAAAAGAACTTAAAACTTCTGCACAAATCAAAGCAAATGCAGGGTACAACGGGTTTAAATAATTACCGTTTTTTTTGCTTGCTATTTGAAAAAGAATAAACGGAATTAAAACCCAACATAAAACAAAAATATCTTTTTTTAAATTTTCTCTTATTATTATTTTAATGTTCTTTAACTTTTTATAAAGTCCGTAAACAAGCAAAGGAAACCATGGCCAATAATTATTTATTACTTGTTGAAAATATACATACCATCCGGAAAACAAATTATATTGTCCCGTTGAAATATTATAATTTATTTTTCCCGGACTACCGTTACCCCATCCTTGAATATTATTAACGGTTGAACAAAAATATTCTTGAACAAATTCCATTCCGAATTTTTGATACATTGCAATATGCCACGGTAAAACTATTATCGGGACCAATATAAATGAAATATACAAATGAATATTTTTTAATGTGGCTCTATCTTTAGATAATATAATATATCCGAAAATAACAAAATATATCAACAAACCTGATGCTTGTTTTGTCATAATTGCAAGCCCTATAAAAAGCGACATCAGATAATAGCAAATAAATTTTTTTTCATTTGCAGCTATCCAAAAAGAAATAACCGCCAAAATAAAAAAAGTTGCAAACGGTCCGTCCGTTATACAACTGCGTCCATGATGTAAATATTGTTGCGTAAAAATTAAAATTATTGATGTAAAAAAAGCAGTTATATAATTCCAATATCTGCTTATAAACAAAAACATTATTATTACGGATAAAAAAGCCAAAATAGCCGAAGGTAATTTTGCCGAAAAATTGTTAAAACCGAAAACTTTACCGCTTACAACCATCATCCAATAAATTAACGGCGGTTTGCTTGTATAAAATACGGGAACACCGTCATGATACGGCGTTAAATAATCACCTGTTATGGTCATTTCCTTTGCAATTTGTCCGTAACCTATTCCGTCCCCGCTTAAAGGTGCTTCACCCAACCTGTGAAAAAACACAACAAAAGCAATAACTATAATTAAAAAAAATAAAAACTTTTTTGTAAATAACAAATCTTCTTTTATTTTCATCTTTTTCTTTAAATTTCAACTTTTTAAAAAACACATAAATTTATTTATACCAAATATTATGTTTAAACGCCTCGGTAATTGACTTATCTAAAGATAAAATAGAATCTTCCATTTTTCTATATTCTTCAGAACCTTCGGTTGCATTTGTTTCCAAAACTTTTTGTCTGTTATGTTTCATATAATAATTATCACAAATTATTGCTAAATTTGTTCCTTCAGTAACTAAAGCAAAATGCTCGGTTGTTTCATCTAAAGCATTTTTGCCTAAAGCAACAAAAGGTTTATTTGTATTTAGTATATGACACAAAGTAGGAATAATATCCAATTGAGAAACCGTATAATTTATTTTTTGAGGTTTAAATATTTTCGGTGCATATATTATAAAAGGAATATTAAATTTTTCTTTTAAATTATCGGTTTTTACTGTTGTATTCAAATTATGATCCGCTAAAAATATAAAAATTGTATTATCAAACCACCCTTCTTTTTTACTTTTTTCAATCAGTTGCCCTATAGAATAATCAGAATAATACAATGTATTCAAATATTTATTTTCATCTGTTGTTCTCGGATATTTATCAAATTCAGGGACTGTTGAATTAAACGGAGTATGTGTAGTTCCGGTAAATGTAAAAATAAAAAACTTTTTATTCTGTTTGAATTTTTCAGTTGCTTTATCCGAAGAAAACATTAGTAAATCGTAATCATATCCGAAATGATGTTTACCTGTATAATTCATCAGATTAGGCATATCTTCCTTTCCGAAAGTTTCATCAACATGAAAAATATTTTTTGCAATATCACACAGCTTATACGATTCTCTTTTTGAAGATTGCATAAATGATTTATAATAAACATCTTTCGGAAAAATATCAGCTATGGAAAAAATATTATTTAGTTCCAATCCGTAAGCAAAATGTTGTAATCCCGGAACCAAAGAAACACCGGCAAAAGCTGCAGATATTCCATAAATACTTCTTATACCTGCCGCATAAGCATTTGTAAAAACAATTGACTCGGAAATTATATTATCTATGTTCGGAGTAACTCCGTAATTATTATGAGAATAACCGTCTATATATTTTGGGGACCAACTTTCAAGTAACACTATAAAAACATTATAATTTTTTTCTTTCCCGCCAATTTCAATTTGTCTCATTAAAGGATATTTTGAATCTATAATTTTTTCATTTTCGGATAACAACAATTTTTGTGAATTACTAAAAGCCATATCTGCAGGATAATTATTTTTAAACGATATATCTTTTTTTCTTAAAGTATGAACAGATGTAAAAACAGGATTTAATGATAATGTAGCTTGAGGTATGCTGTTTGTCATTTTATAAATATCCGTTATATTTAACGGTTTATCCGTTAATTTTCCTCTAAACATTAAAAGCATTACAGACATTATAATAAAGATAACAATTATATTTTTTGTTAACTTTACATTTTTATATATAATTGTTTTATTAAATAATTTTATAAGCAAATAACAAATAAAAAAGAATGAAGTTAAAAGTAATATTGTAAACACAAGCATTTTATCTATAATATAACTGACAATATACATCCGTTCCGTCCAGATATTTGCCAACTCATCAGCAATGTGTCTTTTAGCTTCCGGGAAGTAAATAAAATCCGAAATTAAAATTATAATCTGCAGCAAAAAAGTAAAAAATATACCAAGTAACAAAATATCTGCTGTTTTTTTTGATTTTATTGGGAGCAATAATAAAAAGAAAAAAGGTATGTATATTAATGAAATAATTGAAACATCAAATTTTATTCCATACAGAAAAGAAAATAAAATATCCGTGCTGTTTAATGTTACAAAAACATCATCGTAACAAAACAATATTAAAAACCTGAAAAGCAAATAACAAATAAAAGTAATAAAAAAAATTGAACCTAAAAAAATAATTTTTGTTTTAAAATCTTGAAACATTTTATTTATTCTTAAAATTATTTAGTTTATATATTAATCAAATATGTACCAACTAAAGCAATTTTTTTTCGACATAACTAATCTAAATATCATTTTTTCATAATATAACACAACGAATAATATGGTGGCATATTATTATGAGGTCGAGAGCCACCGACATATCCAATACTATCCGTAATATTACCAGGCTTTCTCGTATATTCATCCAACGAGCCACCTGTTCCGCTGTCATCAGTTTCCAATCCAAAAAGCCAAGTGTGATTATGGCTTGGCATTTCATCTATTGTTAAAGTATGCTCTTCTTCTCCGCCGGTTTGACCGACAGAGTATTTGTTTCCTGTTTCGGAAAAAGATCCTAAAACAAATTTTCCTCTTAAATCAGGAGTTCCGTTTGTTCCGTCACACAAAGCCCAGCCGGTAGGAATTTTATCTGCCGAACCCGACCAAATTATAATTGCCCCTTTCGGAACCATATAAAATTCAACACCATTTTCGTTAATAAATTTTACATTATCTTTATCAACACTGAAATTTTTTGAGTTTCCGACAGTTACAAAAAATTCCGTTCCTTCTTTAACACTTGCAGATTCTGTTGTATTTGAATGTAACGAATACGGAACTGCAAGTAATTTTTCTCTCGGTTCCAATTTTTTGCCGTCTATTTCTATTTCAAGATAAATATCTTTGTTTCTCCAATCCACCTGTGTCATTGAAGGTTTAATTACATAAGTAAATATTCCGCTTGACACCTTTATATTTTCAGGACCGGATTCCCATAAAGCCGTTCCTCCGATTTCAACAGGATAAAGTTTAAAATTCATTTGTTTTATTCCGTTTACCTCTATTTTATACTCCTTTAGTTTTCCGTTATAACGAATTTCATTAGGAACATCCGCATAACAAAAAGCCCCAAAAAACAAAAACAAACAATTTAAGAAGAACAATTTTCTAAACATGTCTCCTCCGTTTATTCTGTCAAAAATTTTATTCTTTTAATTTTTTTTCTGAAGCCAAAATTAAACCTGTTAACCAAAAATAATCCATCGCAACTCTCGGACCTCTAAGAACCGTATCAAAACAATCCCCAATTAATAATGACATCCAAGCAAATAGCAAGCATAAAGCAAGTAAAGAGCTTTCTTGTTTATATTGCAAATACAATCGTTTTATAATAAAGAATATCATTAATATAAAAATTATAAAACCTATAATTCCGAATTCCGCAAAAATATTCAAATACATTGAATGCAGATGTCTGCTGTTATCTTCCTTAGAAAGTTTTGTAATTTCATAAAACTCTGCTTGTTTTACTGCCTGCCTTGGCCCTACACCGAAAAAAGGATAATGTTTTATAATGGCTAATGCGGTTTTACATCCTTCTATTCTGTCTGTTAAGTTTTTTTCTTTTGTTATTGACGTATTTTCTATCCTTTTTTGCATATATTCATTATTTGAAAATAAAACTGCCACTAAAATTAAACCTAACGAAAATATAATAATAGGAATTTTTAATTTTCTTGTTTTATAAAAATAAAAAACAAATATACTCAAATATGTTATAAAACCTGCAATATAATAACCTCTTGAACTTGTTAAGTACAATGAAACCATAAAAAATACGGTAAGCGCCGATAAAATAATTTTTTGTTTATTTGATAGATTTTTTTTAAATAACAAATGTATTAAAGAAAAACAAGATAACAGAATACTCATTGCACCCAATGATATATGCCACATCAAACCGTTTAAAATTTTACCTCTATGTGCCAATCTTGACCCTGCTATTTGTTCATAAAAAAATCCGAAATAAGCCAAAACAGAAAATGCTATCACTGCCGTAAATACAATAATATAAATATTTATTGTCTTTTCTTTTTTTAAATTATCGGTAATATAGTAACCTAAAATAAAAGGAGGCAACCAACTTGTAAGATAAGTGAACATTTCTTCAAAAGAATCTTTTTTATACTCACAAAAACAAGCTAAAACAAAACCATATACTAAGAAAGCAACTATACAAATAATAATATTATCTCTTTTTATCGTATCCCAATTTTTATAAATAAAAAGAAAAGCAAAAATTGATACAATATACCCTATAACATGCGAAAAGACAATCCCGCCTGCAAAAATATAATTTAATATTTCAAACATTTTATATCCCCTAAAAATTTTAATCCGTTACTATTTTCCATATTATACATTTTATTTCATATAATTAAAATGATATAATACTACACAAATATTTATAAAATATTTTTTAATTTTAGGTTTATATAAAAACAGAGGTAAAAAATGAAAAACTTAAAAAAGCAAATTTTAGTTACCGGAGTTGCCGGTTTTATTGCAAATAAAACCGCTGAATTTTTATTAAAATCAAAAAAAGAAATTATAGGCATAGACAACATTAATGATTATTACGATGTCCGAATAAAAAATTACAGATTAAAACAACTTAAAAAATACAAAAATTTTAAATTTTACAAAGCAGATATTGAAGATAAAAAAGCTATGGAGAAAATATTTGCAAAGCATAGTTTTTCTTCAGTAATAAATTTAGCTGCACGTGCAGGTGTTCGTTATAGCATGGAAAATCCTTTTGTTTACGTTACAACAAATACTTTAGGAACTTTAAATTTACTTGATTTATGCAGACAATATAAAATAAACAAATTTGTTTTGGCATCAACTTCATCATTATATGCAGGACAAAAAATGCCGTTTACCGAAACATTGGCTGTTAACACACCTATTTCGCCTTATGCCGCATCAAAAAAAGGTGCTGAAGCAATGTGCTATTCATACCACCACTTATACGGAATTGATATAAGTATTGTAAGATACTTTACCGTATATGGTCCTGCCGGCAGACCGGATATGAGTATAATAAGGTTTATTAAATGGATAGATGAAGGAACACCTATTGAACTTTTCGGAGACGGTTCTCAAAGCAGAGATTTTACTTATGTAGATGATATTGCAAACGGAACAATAAAAGCATTAAAAAAAGTAGGGTTTGAAGTTATGAATTTAGGCGGAGGAAACAACCCCATTTCATTAAATACCGTTATAAATATGATAGAAAAATATTTAGGTAAAAAAGCAAAGATAAACAAAAAGCCGTTTCATAAAGCAGATATAGTTTCAACATGGGCGGATATTTCAAAAGCAAAAAAAATATTAAATTGGAAACCGACAATTTCTTTGGAAAAAGGAATAAAAAATACTGTAGATTGGTATTTGGAAAATAAAAGTTGGTTTAAAAACGTAAAACTTTAAAATTTTGCTAAGCAAAATTTTATAAAATTGAATCAAATATTAGAGGAATAAAATGCATAACAAGTTATCAAAGAAAATTGAATCAAAACAAGCAAAAATAGGCATAATAGGTTTAGGTTATGTTGGCTTACCTTTAGCAGTTGAACTTGCCAAAAAAGGTTTTACGGTTACAGGTTTGGAAGTTGATTCAAAAAAAGTTGAAAATATAAATAACAAAAAATCTTATATCGGTGATATAAAAACAGAAGATATTAAAGAACTTGTAACATCAAAAAAATTATCGGCAACAACAAACTTTAAAGCAATTGCAAAACTTGATGTTGTAATAATTTGTGTTCCTACACCGTTAAGAAAATCAAAAGACCCGGACGTTTCATATATAGTTTCTGCAACAAACGAAATAAAAGATAATTTAAAAACAGGTCAACTTATAATACTTGAATCAACAACATATCCGGGAACAACAAAAGAATTAGTGCTTCCTATGCTTGAAGAAACGGGCTTAAAAGGCGGGAAAGATTTCTTTTTGGCATTCAGTCCTGAAAGAATAGACCCGGCAAATAAAAATTGGACAATAGCAAATACAACAAAAGTTGTGGGAGGCATTTGTGATAAATCTACAAATTTAGCTTGCCAAGTTTACGGTAGTTTTACAAAAGTGCATAAAGTATCTTCAACACAAGCGGCAGAAATGGTAAAACTTTTGGAAAATACATTCAGAGCAGTAAATATAGGGTTGGTTAACGAAGTTGCTTTAATGTGCGACAGATTGGGTTTAAATGTTTGGGAAATAATTGATGCTTCTGCAACAAAACCTTTCGGCTTTATGAAATTTACTCCCGGTCCCGGAATAGGCGGTCATTGCATTCCGCTTGATCCGCATTATTTATCTTGGAAATTAAAAACATTAAATTTTTATTCAAGATTTATAGAACTTGCAGGTGAAATAAATTCCAAAATGCCTGAATATGTGGTAACAAAACTTGCAGACACATTAAATGAAAAAGCAAAATCAATAAAAAATTCAAAAATACTCGTTTTAGGAGTTGCATATAAAAAAGATGTAGCTGATTTAAGAGAATCTCCCGCACTTGATGTAATGACTTTATTAATAAAAAAGCAAGCTAAACTTTCATTTTACGACAGCTACGTTCCGACAGTTAAAATTGCAAATAAAATTTTAAAATCGGAAAAAAATATTTCAAATGTTTCAAAATACGATGCAGTTCTGATTTTAACAGACCATACAAATATTGATTATGCCGAAGTAGTAAAAAAAGCAAAACTTGTTTTTGATACAAGAAATGCAACAAAAAATATAAAATCACAAAAGGTTGTAAAATTGTAGTTATGACACAAAATTTATCAATAGTATTAGTTACAAGGAATTCAAAATCAGTTATTTTTGATTGTCTTAAAGCTTTAGATGATAATGATGATATAACATCTTCAAAAAATGCACAATGGATTGTTATAGACAATGCAAGTAACGACGGTTCAATTGAAGAAATTGTAAAATTATATCCTAATACGAACATTATAAAAAATGATTACAATGCAGGTTTTGCAAAAGCGGCAAACCAAGGTTTTAAATTAGCAAAAAATAATTTTATACTTTATATTAATACGGATACGGAAATCAAAAAAAATTCAATTTCAAAACTGTATAGCAAAATAATTTCCGATGATAAAATAGCCGTTATAGGCCCAAGACTTTTAAGAAAAAATAATACTATTCAAAAATCCGTATATCCTGAAGCAACTTTATGGACTGAAATTTTTAAACCTTTTATAAAATTATATGTTTCACTAAAAGAAAATTTTTACAAACAGGGAAAATGTTATACCGTCAATTCTTTAAGAGGTGCCTGTTTTATTATAAACAAAAAATATATGCAAGATGTCGGTTGTTTTGATGAAAGATATTTTTTTTATTTGGAAGAGACGGATTTGTTTAGACAATTAAAACTTAACGGCAAAAAAATATGTTACCTTCCGGAAAGCGAAGTTTATCATTACGGAGGTTTAGGAAGCGATGACAAAATGTCTTTTGATAAGAAAAAGATGTATAACAATTCGTTATTAAAATATTTTTCTAAAAACAGAAATAAATTTGAAAATTTTATTATAGGTAAGATTATAAAAAACAAATGAATTTATCACTTGTAATGATTGCAAAAAATGAAGAAAAAAATATTGCCAAATCTTTAAATAGCGTTAAAGACTTAGTAAGTGAGATAATAGTTGTTGATAGCGGTTCAACCGATAATACAATAGAAGTTGCACAACAATGCGGAGCAAAAATTTTTAAAAGAGATTTTGATTCTTTTTCAAATCAAAAAAACTATGCAATGTCACTTGCAACAAATGATTGGGTTTTGCATCTTGATGCCGACGAAGTATTATCACCGGAATTAAAACAAGAAATAGCACAAACTATTCCAAATACCGAATATGATGGTTTTTCCCTTATAAGAACAAACTTTTTTTTGGGTAAAAAAATGAAACACTCCGGTATGAATAAAGAATATAGATTAAGACTTGCAAAAAAATCTTTATCAAAATATTCCGGTGGAATTATTCATGAAGAATTAAAAGTGAAAGGAAGAACAGGTATAATGAAAAATGTTTTTTATCATTACACTTGTCCTAATTTTGATAATTATTTTGAAAAATTTGATAATTATACAACTTTAGGCGCAATAAAAATGTCTCAAAACAATAAACAATTTCATATTACGGATATAATTTTCAGGCCGCCTGCCGATTTTTTAAAAAAATATTGTTTAAAATTAGGTTTTTTAGACGGATTTGAAGGTTTTATTTGGGCAATGTTAGGAGCATTTGCTTCATTTGTAAAATATTTAAAATTCTATAATTTAAAGAAGAAAAATAATGGCTGATATAGCAATTTTCGGAGGATCTTTTGATCCGGTTCACAATGCACATATAGAAACGGCATTACTTGCCTTAAAAGAATTCAATTTAAAATCCGTTATTTTTGTTCCGGCATATCTCCCCCCTCACAAAGTAAAATTACAAGCTTCACAAACTGACAGGGTGAACATGTTAAAATTGGCAATTAAAAATTTTAACGAACTTTCTATAGATTTATTCGAAGTAAACAGTAAAAAAGTAATTTACACATATCAAACTCTTGATTATTTACAAAAACAAACAACCGACAAAATAAAATTACTTGTAGGTTCAGATTCTTATATAAAACTTGGCACATGGAAAAACATAGACTATATCGCACAAAATTTCGGTTTTCTTACTTTACAAAGAGGTGACATAAAAATAGATTCCACCGGCAAGTATTATCCTTTTACTACTGTAGGTAAGACGGTTGTAGAAAATATTTCATCGACTAAAATAAAACAAATGCTAAAAGAAAAAGACATCAATGTTACAAAATATATACCGAATGATGTTTTTGAATATATAAGGAAACATAAATTATATGGAACAGAAAATATTTGATTACTTACAAAAGAATTTAACTCCAAAAAGATATTACCATACAATGTGCGTTCATGAACTGGCCGTTAAATTAGCAAAATTTTATAATGAAGATATTCATACAATTTCAATTGCGGCATTACTGCACGATTGTGCAAAATGCATGACCACAGAGCAAGCAGCAAAATATATAGTTAAAAATAAAATAAACATAAAATATTATGATTTTACAATAACATACCTTCCACAAGTGTTACATTCTTTTATAGGAGCAGATATTGCAAAAAAAATTTTTAATATAAAAAACAAAAATATTATTAATGCAATAAAAAACCATACTGTAGGCAGAACAAAAATGACAAACACAGAAAAAATTATTTTTGTTGCCGATGCATTATCTGCCGACAGAAAATATAAATTACCGGTGTCAAAAAAAGATATCTTTTCAAATTTAAATAATATTTTTAAACTTGTTTTGCAGAATAAAATAAAATATGTAGTTTCAAATTTTCAAATTTTACATCCCGATATAGTTAAAATTTGGAATTATTATAATAAATAAATGCTCAAAAAAATTTTATTAATTATCTTTTTAATTCCTGTTGTGTTATCTTGTTTTTTATATTATTCATTGGATGAAAAATATAAAAATGCAAAAGACTTAAATATTTTATTTGTAATAGAAGATGATATAAATCAAGCAAAGAATACTCCCATTTTTTTATTGGCACAATATTTCCCGAACAAATATAAATTACAAATTATATTTATAAATGAACAGATAAGTATTTTAAAAAGAAGAACAAAAACAAAAACTATTTCTCAGCTGTATTCCGAATATGAACATGATAAAAGAATTATATCCATATCCAAAGAGTTTGAGGAGTTATTTGATAATTCGATAAAAACAGATTATTTTATAAATATTGACAAAAACACATTTAAAGATTTCTTTAAATTATTCGATAAAAATATTGATCAAAATTTATTAAATAATATTACGGATAAAACAAATTATTACAATTACATTTGCAGTAATATGCACTTAATAAAAATCGTAATTAATAATTTTGACAGAACTAAAATTTTTGACATATCAATGTTTATTAAACATAATGTCATAAATACCGACATAAAGCCAAAATTTTTATTATATTTACTTAATATTAAAAAACCTAATATTGTATTTGCGGATATCCCGACTATAAAAAGCAAAGGAAGAATTGAAATTGATAGTAAAAACAAAGACAAGATTTTACAACTTTTAAACGATTCTTATAAAAACAAATCTTTTTTAAACGATAAAATTATTGTTGAAGTATTGAATGCCTCAAATAAAAAAAGGTTAGCAAGTAAAGCTGCAAACAAACTTATAGAAAACGGTTTTGATGTATTTAATTGGACTAACAGTTCAAGCAAAACAAATAACACTATTGTTATAGATTTGATAAACAATGAAAATGTATCAAAAATTTGTAAATTATTCGATTGTGAAAATGTTTTACTTTTGCCGGCACCTAAAAACTTTGCCGATGTTACTTTGTTACTTGGTGATGATTGCAATCTGTCGGACAAATTTGACACAATTTCATCTTAAATTGTTGTAATGCCAATGCTCTGTGACTTATTTTATTTTTAATTTCTTCACCAAGCTCTGCAAAAGTTTTTCCGTATTTAGGAACAAAAAATAACGGATCGTAGCCAAAACCTGTTTGACCGGATAAAGAAGTTGATATGTAACCTTTTATTTTACCTTCGGCAAGTATTTTAATTCTCCCTTGCGGATCACTTAAGGCAATAACACATCTGAATTGTGCCTGTCTGTTTTCTTGTGCAGCATTTTCCAACGCTTTTAAAAGTTTATTATTATTATCGGCATAAGAGCAGTTTTCCCCGGCATATCTTGAAGAATATACTCCGGGTGCTCCGTTTAAATATGCAACTTCAAGACCTGTATCGTCAGCTATAGCCCAAGCATTAAAATATTTTGCAACTTCAGTTGCTTTTTTAATGGCATTATCCTGCAAAGTTTTCCCATCCTCAATAACTTCAGGATATTTTTCAAAATCCGTCATTGGTTTTATATTGACAGGTAAGTCTTTAAGAATATCTTTAATTTCTATAACTTTATGTTTATTACCTGTTGCAATTATTATTTCTTTCATATTTCCTCTTTTATTAAAAATTCAACTGCCTTATTTGCAATTAAAATACCAAAAATAGAAGTCACTACCGGACTGCTGCCAAGAATTTTTCTATTATCTTTATCAAAAATAGCTTTTACTTGAGGAGCTTGTTCCGAAAAAACACACGGAATACCGTGAGATATTCCCGTTTTTCTAAGATCACCTCTTAACCTTTCTGCTAATTTACAATGATGAGTTTCAAACAAGTCGGAATATTTTATACTTAAAGGATCTGTTTTAAGAGCTGCACCCATAGAAGAAATTATTTTTATATTATTTTTATAACAATACTCTATCAACCTTAATTTAGGACTATAAGAATCAATTGCATCTATAACAATATCCGGAATTTCAGAAAAAATTTCATTAAAAGTATCATTGTTTACAAATAAATTAAAAGTTTTAACTTTACAACCGGGATTTATATCAACAATTCTTTCTTTAGCCAACAATGTCTTTTTTTTACCTATATTTGAATGGGTTGCATATAATTGTCTGTTTATATTACTTTCTTGTATTACATCAAAATCTGCAAGATAAATATTACCTACACCAAAACGCGCAAGCATTTCAACCGCAAAACCGCCTACGGCACCTATACCTACAACCAATACCTTTGATTTTGATAATTTGTCAAGAAACGGCTGACCGAACAAAAGGACTGTTCTTTGAAATTGTTGAAGCATTTTGAATCAATAAAAAAAATTAACTTTCAAGTTCTATTTCCAAATCAATTTGCTCTATTAATATTCTTAATTTAACGTCATCCTGAACAAGCCCGAAAGCTATCTGTGCCTCATTTAAAGCTTCATTAAACCTTTCGGCTTTAACATATTTTAAAGCTTTTTTATAATTTACACTTGCTCTTTTTATACTTCTTTCTTTTAAAGTATACATTGAAAGCATTGCAGCATAATTATTAAATTTTGAATCTTTTTTTGATAAAGAATTAACAATTTTACTTGCCTTGGTATACTGCCCGTCTCTAAAAAAAGTAATGGAATCCAAAAATCTTTGTCTGGAATTTAAGTTATCAATTCTGTCAGCAACTTTATCTCTTTGTTCGGATAATTTTGCATAAGCTAATTTATCAACTGCCTCAGGAACCAATAATTCTATTTTACGATAATACATAAAACCTTCATAAAAATTACCCGTTTTTGCACATGAATTCAACTCTATAACATAATTATCTATCAATTCCCTTAAAAACAAAATATATTTTTCCCTTATTTTTGAAATTTTACTCTTCAATGCAAGAGCCGTTGCATTTTTTGAGTCAACATCCAAAACATTATCAACTGCTTCTTCTGCATCTTCCAATTTTAAATCAAAATAAAGATCTTTTGCATCAATAAGAATACTATCAACATCCATATCGGAATAATCTCTTTTATCAGCAGTACCTACTTCAAAATAATCCGAATTTTTAGTTATTTTACCTGCAGCAAAACAAATGCCCGGAAAAATTAAAACAAAAGATAATAAAAAAAGAATTATTTTCCTATTTTTCATAAGAACTCCAATAATAATTTTTTACTGTTTCTAAAAGATTTTTAAAATTAAATGATTTCTTCACTTTTGATGATGAAGTAAAAGATTTATCTAATTTGCTACCCACCACAACCTGTTCATCATCAAATTTTTGTTCTATGCTGTCTATATTTTTTTCCAAATATGTTTTGCCTTCAAAAAATCTTTTTCTGTCTTCTAACATATTCTGCATAGTATGTATGAGTGAAGGAATATCTAAAGGTTTTATAACATAATCATACGCACCCATTTTAATCGATTCTATCGCGGTCTCAACTGAAGAATAAGCCGTAACAACCAATGTCATTATATCCGGAACGGAGTCTTTTAAATCTTTTATTAAATGGACACCGTCTATATCCGGCAACCTATAGTCAACAATAGCAATATCAAAACTTTCATTTTTTGATAAATCTTTAGCAAACTGTCCCGTTTCCGCAGCTTCAACTTTCTCAAAAACAGGTTCCAATGCAGTTTTCAAACTGATTAACGCTACCTTATCATCTTCAACTATCAATATTTTTGCTTGTATTTTATTATCCATAAAAAGCCCTAATTATTAATAATTTTTGCCGTTATAAATATGGTAAGTTCATATCTTGTTTTATTTTTTTGAACAGATTTAAACAAATAACCTAATATCGGAATATCTCCTAATAGAGGAATTTTATTTATTGTGGTATCTTCCGATTCCCTTATCATTCCGCCTATTGCAGCAGTTTCTCCGCTTCTTAACATAAGAGTCGTAGTTGTTTTACTTGTTTTTATAATAGGTGTATTTTCAGCAGATGTACTATATTCACCCGTTCTAAAATTTTGTTCGGGAGAAACTTGCAATATAATTGTTCCATCCCTATTTATTTGAGGTTTAACTTTCAATTTCATACCTATATCTTTAAAAGAAACATTCGTTGATATCGTTCCGTTGTCTGACATTTGTTTACTTGAAACATACGGATATTCCTCTACAATTTCTATATTTGCCTCTTGATTATTTAAAACCAATAATTTAGGATTCGTTAATATTTTAGCATTTCTATCCTCTATACCGGCCTCTATCGCCGCATCAATTATCCAATCACCTGACAAAATAGAAACACCGATTGAAGCAAAAGAATTATTTAATCCGGAAGCAAAAGTTTGCGGAATACCTTCTACTGTACTTTTTGTTGCTCCCACAAAAGAATGACGTATAATATCTTTAAAACCGGATTTATCATCATTAACATCAACAATAGTATTTGTTTGATTTTGTCTGTAAATTTTATTTATTCTTGTTCCCAAAGAAACACCTTTTGACAAATCAACATCAACAATTTTTGCTTCCAACATAATTTGCTGAGTCGGAACATCTATTGATCTTATTAAATTTTCCATTTTTGCAATAGAATCTGCAAGATCGGTTATAACCAATGAATTTGTTCTTGCATCAGCCACAATTTTACCGTCTTTTGAAATACTTTCTTTTAATATAGTGGCAATTGAAGTTGCATTTGTATAATTACAAAAAACAACTTTAGATACGGAAACCTTTGCAACATCGGACCTGCTTTTTATTATGTATATATTTGTATTTGCTTGCCTTATGTAATAAAGGTTATATGTATCCAACAAAGCAGTCAATGCTTCTTCAGGTGTAACATCTTTTAAAGAAAGCATTATTTTTTTCCCGTATAAACTGGTATCCGTAATCAACTTCATTCCGGTTTTAAGAGACAATATATTCAAAACGGAATATAATGACGTATCGTGGAAATCAATAGAAATTAAAGGAGGTTTTTCTTCTTCGGTATTTGTTGAAACACTATTTACGGCAAAACCACTCGTTTGCAACAACATAATACTTATAAGTATTGCAAAAATTTTTTTCATAATTTCTCCTGTTTTATTTTTTATTCATAATTTGTTTTTATTTTATAATTATAACCTTTATACTGAACAATAATACCGTTTTTTAAAATTCTTATAATTTTAACATCTTTCTTATAAACACTACCTGTTCTGTACACATTACCTTCTATAACACATACCGGAGCATTTTTTTCAAAAAGAATTCCCTCTATATAAATATCTTTTATTTTTGCGGGAGTTTGTTTCGGTTTTTCCATTTTCTTTTTTAAAGCTTTTGCTTTTTCCGGTGATATATTTAAAATAAACGGATTTCTCGGAACCGGCAATAAATCCCTCCAAGAAGGAATATTAAGGTTATCCAAACGAACCAACTTATCATAAACTTTTTTAAAATCTTCATCATTTAAAGATTTATCTGTTGATATATAACCGCTTCTGCCCATAAAAAACTCATCCAATTCAATTTCATGCAATATAGGACGACATTCAAAAACGACATCACTGTTATTTGTCATAAAGAACTTATTTATAGTAGAAAACTTTTCAATATCAAATAAAAGAAAGTAAAGATTATCATAGGGAATATTAAAATTCAAATTTAAAGATATATTTTTCATTTCATTTTCGTCCAATACATATTGAACGGATTTTGTAAATTTTTTTATTTCATTATTTGTCAATATATCAACGACTTTATTCTCATAATCATGTATAATTTCATCATTTGTAATAAAAGTATCTTTATATTTATCAAATGTTTCATCATAAACCGGCTGACGTTCATCAACATTGGCTTTCATTTTATTAAAACCGCTTAAATCCAAATTGGCACTTTTTAAAGATTTATATGTTTTTTTGGAATCTTTGTATCCTGACAAAGCTCTCAAATAAACAAAATTATAAACAAACATCAATACCATAAAAAAAACTATGGCATTTATAACAAAAAATAACGTTTTATTGTTCATTTGCTTTCCTTTTTCCAAGTTTCATGGTTACCTTAAGAACCTTAATATTAGGATTTTTAGGCAAATCTTTTATTTCGTTGTCGAATAATGTTATTTCTTTGGATTTATTGTTTTTTTCCGATTTTTCGGATTGTGCAGTTACCGTTTTTTGTTCTATCTGTTGAGAAGCATATTCAACCTTTATATCTTCTTTGTCGAAACATACACTGTTTGCAAAACGTTTCTTCAAAACATTCGCATAATCTACAGGAACTTCTTTTCCTTCTATTTTTTTGACAAGATGCTGTTTATTTACCTTTAATAAAAACTCCATAACCGAATTTTCAATAGCAACAGCATGTACCAAATCGTCTTCCGGCAAATAATTACCGAGTTCCTTCATAGCTATCGCATAAGCCGAAGATTTTTCTATCTGTTTTTGTATCACGGATAATTTAAAATAATCTTCCTGCCAAAATTTTAATGTTTCATCAATGTTATAATTTTTTCTTTGTTCAAAAACAGATTTTTTTAAAACATAACTGTCGGAATCATACTTTTTTGCAGCCCTGCTCATAAAAAAAGCCACTATAAGCAAAATTACAATCAAAACCTGAAAAACAATATTTAAAACCTGCAAAACTCTGACCATTCCGGATTTCAATTT
>ONEP01000182.1 GCA_900316875.1 Candidatus Ruminimicrobium bovinum | reverse complement strand
CCGGGAGTTTTGCACCGATTAAAGCAAGCGGAATGGTTTGACCTGCCGCAACATTCGGAGCCCCGCAAACAATTTCATAAGTTTTTACGCCGTCGTAAACTTTGCAGACCGAAAGTTTATCGGCATTGGGATGTTTTTGCTTATCAAGAACTTTTGCAGTAATTACACCTGTCCAATTTGTTCCGCCGCTTACTATTGAAGTTTCAACGCCCAAAAAAGTAAGTTCCTTACAAAGCTGCTGCGGACTTAAATTAAAATCTACAATATCTTTTAACCAATTATATGAAATTTTCATTATTACTCCTTTAAAAATTTGTGAAACAAATTTTCAGCTGACGGCTGAGCCGAATTTGCTTTACAAACACTCAGCTCTAAGCCCCAAGCTCTAAGCAACAAATTGCAAAGCAATTTGTTAGAATTGTTTTAAAACTCTTATATCGTTTTCATACAATACTCTCATATCGTCAATTCCGTATTTAAGCATTGCAAACCTTTCAACACCGAGTCCGAAAGCATAACCCGTATATTTTTCAGGGTCATATTTTACAGCCCTGAATACATTAGGATGAACCATACCGCAACCCAAAACTTCAAGCCAACCGCTGCCTTTACATACTCTGCAACCTTTGCCGCCGCATAAAACACATTTTATATCAACTTCGGCGGAAGGTTCGGTAAACTGAAAGTGAGACGGCCTAAAACGTAAATCTATATGGTTGCCGAAAAGTCTGTGAATAAATAAAGTTAAAGTTCCTTTAAGTTCCGCAAAAGTTATATTTTCTCCGACAACAAGCCCTTCTATCTGATGGAATATCGCAGAGTGTGAAGCATCCGTTGCTTCATTTCTAAAAACTCTGCCCGGTATTATTACTTTTATCGGCGGTTTTTGTTCTTCCATAATATGAATTTGCCCGGCAGATGTTTGTGTTCTTAATAATTTATCACTGTTTTCAAGATAGAAAGTATCCTGTGTATCTCTTGCAGGATGATCTTTCGGAATATTTAATGCTTCAAAATTATACCAATCCGTTTCTATTTCGTTGCCTTTTGCAACATTAAAACCCAACGAAATAAAAATGTTGCTCATTTCTTCTATGGTTTGTGTTATTATATGATAATGACCTTTCGGAAATGTAAACGAAAAAGCGGGAGAAATATCTATTTTTTCATTTTTAAATTTTTCTTCCAAAAGTTTATTTTTTATTTCCTTTTTTTTATCTTCCAAATTTTTATTTAAAAGATTTTTTGCTTCATTAATTTTTGCACCGGTTGTCTTTTTTTCTTCAACCGACAAACTTGATAAAGTTTTTAAAAGCTCGGTTATCTTTCCTTTTTTACCGAGATATTCAACTTTAATAAGTTCAACTTTTTCTTCCGTGTCAATATTTTTTAACTTATCCAAAGCTTCACTTAAAATAATATCAATCCTGTTCATTGTTTATTCCTATAAGTTTATTAAGATGTTCTCTTGCCACCTTGTTTTCTTTATCAACGGCCAATGTTTTTTCATACATTGTTTTTGCATCTTCAATCATTTTTTTATTTTCATAAATCAAACCTAAACTGCACAATGCATCAACGTTTGCCGGATTTATTTCCAAAACTTTTTTAAAATCTTCAACCGCCTCATCGAATTTACTGTTTAAAAAATAAAACATTGCCTGTTCTTGTATTATTTTTTCATCGTTATTTTTATTAACCATTACAAACCTACTTGTTAAATTTTTCTATTTGCTCCTGTTTACCTACAATAACCAAAATATCATTTTCCATTATTTCATCGTCAGGTCCCGGAGCAACGTTTGTTTTTTCTTCAATATCTGGTTGGCCTTCATCATTTATAAAAGGAATATGTTTTTTGATTGCAATTACGTTTATTCCGTATTTTGTTCTTATTTCGGAATCTTTTATTGTTTTGCCGTGGCATTTTTTCGGAGCAACTATTTCAACCAAATTAAAATCTTTAGAAACTTCTATCTGTTCCAAAATGTTAGGCGAAACCATACTTTCGGCCAATTTTTTTGCCATTTCAAATTCGGGATAAATAACTCTGTCGGCACCTATTTTTACCGCTATTTTTGAATGCCATTGGCTGATACATTTTACTATAACGTTTTTTATACCCAAATCTTTTACAACCAATGTGGCAAGTATGCTTGTTTCTATATCTTCACCTATTGCAACCACCACCGTATCACAATCTTTAATACCGGCATTTTCAAGTGCTTTACCGTCTGTTGCATCGGCAACTATGGCTTGCGTTACAAAAGATGTTATTTTATTGACAATTTCTTCTTTATTATCTATGGCTAAAACCGGAAAACCTCTTTTAAATAATTCTTTCGCAAGATTTGAACCGAAAGTCCCAAGCCCGATAACCGCAAATTGTGTTTTTGACATACTACCTCCATAAAAATCGCTTTGCGATTTTTAGCTGATAAGCTGATAGCTGAAAAGCTGAAGAGTTTATCAAAGTGTCCTATCGGACAAGTTTAACATATACCTCTATAATCTGATAATCCAATAAACAAACAAATTGCTCCGCAATTTGTTAACCTATCATCAACCTGGCGTCGGGATATCTTATATTATTTTTAACCGTTTTAGTGTTAACAACATATATCAATATTGTTACGGCACCTATTCTTCCTATAAACATGGCGACTATTAAAATAACTTTACCTGCAGCAGTTATCGAAGATGTTATTCCCAAAGATAAACCCACCGTACAGAAAGCCGAAACAACTTCAAAAATAACATTTAAGGGCTCACTGTTTTGTTCAACACAAAGCATTGCAAAAACAAATAAAAACAACAACGATACCATAACAATAAAAATTAACAATGCTTTCTTTATCAAATCAACATCTATACTTTTTTTTGCCAAATTATATTCGTTTTCACCTTTTATCAATGCACGAACAAAAACAAAAACAAGCGCAAGTGTTGTAATTTTTAAACCGCCGGCCGTACTTCCGGGACCGCCGCCTATAAACATTAATGCCAACGAAAAAAAAGCTATCGGCATGGAAATATCGGTAATCGGTAAAGAATTAAAACCTGCCGTTCTGATACTTAAAGACTGAAAAACAGAATTATTTAAAATAAAAGCAAAACTTTTATCCGCAAAAGAATTAAGGTTCCCCAAAAACAAAACTATTGCAGCAATTAACGTTAAACAAAAAGTTACCCATAAAATAACTTCCGAATGAAAAGTAAGTTTTTTTGTTTCGGAATAAAATTTTTCTATTATGTCAACCAAAACAAAAAAACCTAACCCGCCCAAAAGTATAAGCGAACTTAATGTCCATAATACGGCAGGGCTGTTGGAAAAAAGTTCCATACTGTTTTCAAAAAGAGAAAAACCGGCATTACAAAAAGCCATTATTGAATGAAATAACCCCAAAAAAATTGCTTTTTGCAACGGATATGAACCCATAAATTTTAAAGTTAAAACTACGGCTCCAGCCAATTCTATACAAAGAACAATAAGTATTGCTTTCCTTAATAATTTAAAAAGATCGTTAAACGAACTTATATCAAATAATTCCTGCATTATTTTTCTGTCTTTTAATGCTATTTTACCAAGCAAAAACCCTAAACCCGTAGATACCAACATATAACCGAATGCACCTATTTGAACCAAACACATTATTATAATCTGTCCGCTTAATGTAAAATATTGGCTGATATTTACAACCGACAACCCCGTAACACAAACTGCGGATGTTACCGTAAACAAACAATTTAAAACGGACAATTCAGGGTTTACCCTTGCAAACGGCAAACATAAAAGAACAGTTCCTAATACAATAAGTCCTATAAAAAACAGTATAATAGGCAGTAATGCAGAATTGCTCTTCATAAATAATTTTTATTATGAAGCTTTTGCTATTTCAACCAATTGTTTAAATGTTGCGTTGTCGTTAACGGCAATTTCCGCCAACATTTTTCTGTCTATTATAACATTGGCTTTTTTAAGCCCGGAAATAAACCTGTTGTAAGACATACCTTCTTCCCTAACGGCAGCATTTAAACGAACTATCCACATACTTCTATACATACCTTTGCGGTCTTTTCTGTCGTTATATGCATATACCAAAGATTTTTCTACCTGTTGTATTACCATTCTCCAACGGTTTTTCTTTGTTGCATAATAACCTTTGGCTAATCTAAACGTTTTTTTCTTTCTTTGTCTTGTATAAACAACACTTTTGGCTCTCATTTATCTATCTCCTTAAAAATATTCTTTAAATTAAACGGAATAAGGCATAAACTGTTTCATTCTGCCCATATCGGTTGAATGAACTATTCCCGGTTTTCTTAAACTTCTTCCTTTTTTAGGTTCCATACCTGTAAGCAAATGTCTTTGTCCGGGTTTTCTATATTTAAGTTTTCCCGTGCCTGTTGCTCTAAATCTTTTTTTTGCACCACTATGGGTTTTCATTTTAGGCATTTTCGTTTTCTCCTGTTTTAATTTTATTTTTATTTTTGTTTCTTTTTCGGACTAAGTATAAGAAAACTTCTTGTTCCCATCGACGATACTTTTCCTTCCGACGTAGCAATATCGGCAAATTTATTTTTAATATCTTCCAAAATATTGAAACCTAAATCCTTATGCTGCATTTCTCTTCCGGAAAACATTACCGTTATTTGAACTTTGTTTCCTTCTTCCAAAAAATCTTTTATTTTTTTAGTTTTTACGTCAAGGTCATGCCCTGCAATTCTTGTTCTTAAACGAACTTCTTTTAACTGAACAATTTTTTGTTTTTTTCTTGATTCCTTTTCCTTTTTTGATAAATCATAACGGAATTTTGAAAATTCAAGAATTTTACACACCGGCGGATTTGCCTGAGGTGAAATTTCTATTAAATCTTTACCTGCCGCCTGTGCTTTCGCCAATGCCTGCGCTATAGGAACAATCCCTACCTGAACTCCATTTTCGTCAATCAATCTTACTTCCGGTACTCTTATGTACTGATTAGTACGGTATCTTTTTGTATCTATACAATCCCCCTCGCAGGATTTTACCTGCAAAATAAAAAATGGAACGGATATAAAACACCCGTCCCTATATAAATAACAAACTGCAACTTCTAAATTTATATACCTTTTCCCTAAGGTGAAGGTGAGCCGGGACGGCTACTTTTTAATTAATATGTCCTTGCGGACTAATATAAAACGTTTTGTTAT
Source organism: Candidatus Ruminimicrobium bovinum (assembly GCA_900316875.1). Classification (GTDB taxonomy): domain Bacteria; phylum Elusimicrobiota; class Endomicrobiia; order Endomicrobiales; family Endomicrobiaceae; genus Ruminimicrobium; species Ruminimicrobium bovinum. Next base: position 5,447 of record ONEP01000182.1, on the reverse strand, counting down.
TATATATAAACTTAAAACAGAATGTCAAGGGAAAATCACAATGTGCTTATTTAGCACATTGTGATTTTTTATTCTTTGTTTATTCTGCTTTGTTTCTAATCTTTTGCTCTTCTGTCGTTTGTCGTTTGTCGTTTGTCGTTTCCATACATCTATACATCAATACTTCCATACCTCAAAATTTGCTTTGCAAATTTTATGCTGAAGCAGCCACTGCGTGAACATCGGATATATTCATTAAGGCTTTTAATGAATCAGGTAAATCTTTTTCTGTTGCCATTCCTCTACCCAAGTTACCTAAATCTTTCAAACTGTCTTTTGCGTTTTTAAGTATTGATTTTATCTTAACTTTATCTGTAACTGCTTCTTGTAATGCAACTAAATCTATTTTAAATTCTTCATCTTCTATGGTAACTTTCTTATTTACAACAGCATCTGCCAAACCTTTCACTATTACATTCATATTTACAGCTTTACTTAACTGTATTGCAACTTGGATATCCTCAATTGTTCCATTATTTATTGTTTCTTCATCAATTTCTTTATTATTATATGCAATTAAGATATCTCTTGCTGCTGAAAGTAATAGTATAGTTGCAATTTTATCTTCCTGTGCATATTCATAATCTGCAACTTCAGATACTTCAAGCATAAATCTGTTTACTATTTCTTCATTGTTTTTAACATTTGCCACATCTGCTATATTATCAAAACCAAGTAACCTTGCTATACCATCCGCATCTTGACATATTGCAATTACAGCTGCTATTGCATGTTGCATTTCTTCAGGTTTTGTTACACCTGTTAATGCTTTAACAAGCTCCTTACCATCAGCATCAATATTATCCAATGTATCTATCAATATATCAGTTATATTAGTTAAAGATTTAGAATTTTGATACCTTGCTACGGCTTGTTTTAGTTTTTCTTGTGATATTTTGCCTTCTTGTTTTTTCAATAATTTACACAAGCTGTAGACGGTACTTATAGTTTCACCTTTAATACCGGATGTTACTATTTCTTCACTTTGTAATGTTTGTAACATATCTACTACTTTTGCCAAGTCATATTTGCCGTTTTCATCTTTAAGTTTATTTACATCAACGTTAGCTGCTTCTGCTAATGTAGTAATAACTTCTTCTGCATTATTAATCAACGATGCTTGTACAACATTCATTACCTTTGCTAAATCATATTTTCCAGTTTCATCTTTAAATTCATTTACATCAACATTAGCTACTTCCGCTAATGTAGTTACAACTTCATCCGCATTATCAGTTTGTAATGATACTTCAATCATATTCATTACTTTTGCTAAATCGTATTTACCGGTTTCGTCTTTAAGTTCACTTACATCAATATCAGCAGCTTTTGCTAATTTAGTTATAACTTCCTCTGCATTATTAGAATTTATTAAATTTATCAAATCAACAGCTTGTCCAAGTAATATTTGTTGTTCGGTTGTTAAATTTTTATTAAACTTATTTTCAATATTGGTATTTGTAAATATTCCTTTTTCTTCTGCTGCGGTTTTAACTTCTTCAACTGTTGATTTTTTGATACCATTGTCAGATAATATTTTCTCATAAAGTTTAGAATTTTCTAAATCAGCCTGTTTTAACATATTTAACATTTCATCTTTATTTCCAGATTTGTAAAGTTCAATAAATCTATTATAATCAAAGTTCTTCCAACCTGATAAATTCTTTGTTTCTTCTGTTTCATGACTGAATAGTTCTTCAAAAATTTCAATTATTTCATCATCCGCAAAAGAAACTACTCCGTCTTTAACTTGCAATGTTGCTACTAAAGCATTATTTAAAGATATTGAATTTGACTCTTTGTTACTAAAATCAGATTTTATTAATGCACTTGTCATACTCATATCCAAATTATTGTCACTGGTATCATATTCTCCTTTAACGAATGATAAGAATGCATTCTCTTTAACATCATTAAAGACTTTTTCTTTCTTCTGAAGCATCTTTTCTGATTTAGCTAAATCACCGGTTATAAGGAAATTAACAGTTTTTATAGGATTTTTTATTACTACAGGTATAATACTCGGTAAAGCTTTAATAAAATCTGTTTTATTTTCAGTTTGAATTCTTCCAAACTTATCAGCAAAATTCTTATCTTCTTCTGACATTGACATCTGCTTATTTACAGCATCTTTATATGCTTTTTCATATTCTCTTACAGCATTTGCTTGTTCTTCATAACCTACTATTTCAAGCATATCTGCAATGTTACCACTTGATACCATTTTCAATACTTTTTCTTTATCATAATCATTATACTGATAACCTAATGCTAATAAATATTTATAATTATCTACAGCAAACCATTGTTGATTTGTTAAAGTATCACTATTTTCAGAATCTCCTACTATTTCTTTTATTATAGGATCATCCTTTGCAAAATTATATTTTCCAGAAACTTTGTTATATAAACTTTCAACTGTAGGTTTAGCTTCGCTTCTTTTTGATTCATTAAAGTTATCAATTCTTGATCTTTGCATTTTAAGTCCTGCACCTTGAAGTTCTCTTCGTTCATTTTCCATTTGAACTTCTTCCATATGTCTATTAACAAGATCAATATCCCATCCTTTATTTTCTTTTGCAGCTTCTCTCAATGTATCAATTTCAATCATTCTTTCTACAGAATGTAACTGTATAACCTGTTTATCATAGGACTCTTTTGAGAATCTATTACTACCATAAGGATCCGTTCTTCCCGCACCTTGAACTAACTGAGTTTCTGTCATCAATGCTGAATCCAACAGCCAGTTATTTGCAACAACTTTTCCTTTTTCTATACCATTTCTGTAATTAAATACCTTCTGTGCATCTATCATATTACCGGCATCCCAACCTCTACCTATTAGTGTGGCATCAGATATAACATAATCATAAACACCTGCTTTAACTTCATATTTCAACAAATTCAATTCCGCTTCACTAATACCGGAATCAACATATTTCATAGTTGCTAAATTTCTTGATTCTTCAAAACTAATATCAACACTAAGTTTATCCATTATTGCTTTAGCTTTTAAATCTACTATCGTTTCAGCTTTTATTATGTCAAAATCAAGCTCAGAATTATTTATTATTTCAGGTCTATATTTTTCAGGTATCTTTGATACTTTAGACTTTAACTCTTCAACTGTTTTACAATTCAATAATTCATTTACAATCGGAGAAACTTCTGCGTTTGCTTCAATTATTTGTCCCATATTATCACTACTTATTTCCCTGCCTAAAGTTCTTTCAATTATTCCTTCATATGTCATCTTAGCATCAGCAGAATGTGCAGTTAAAACTAAATTAAATACAGATTGTCCTTGATTTTCTCTAATAGCATTTGTACTATCAAAAATAACATCTGTTCTGTTATTTGCAGATTCTACTATACCAGATAAAGTGTTTAATTTTGGTGTTGTTCCTTTTATTTCAAAACCCATTTTGTTAAGAACATTAACTTCAGAAGCTTTTGATACTGTTCCAGAAACACCAATTATATCACCAAACAAACTCATTGCAAATACTGAATTTGAAACATAAGAATCCGAACTTGGTTTAGTTACGGAAAGATTTTTTCTTATTTCCAATGCTTGCATTTGCCCTGCAGGCATTGTCATGTCAGGAGCATCTTTCGAACCATATATTACACAAATTTCACCATCTAATTCTTTATAATCCCTAAATTCAACTAAATCAAATGATGACATAACATTTCTAACATGCTCCAAACATTGTTTTTTACTAAAGCCTAAATCTTTGCCATACTCTTCATACATTTTGTCTGCTATGGCTTTTATTGTATTTTCTCTATCTTCTTTATTACTATTATTATTTTTTTCACTATCATTTTTATTCTTTTTCTTTTCACTATTAAAATCATCTTTTTTACTGTCTTTAATGGTGTCATCTATAATGCTATGTATATCATTACCCTTTTCTAAACCACTAGAACTACTTTCTTTGTCAACCTTTGTAGTAACATCACCAATTTTATTATCATGTTCTATTTTAGACATTTCTTCTAAAGTAGAAAGGTCTTCTTTTGCAGGATCAATTATTTCAATTGATTCTATTTTACCTTTGCTATTCATTTTAAACTTACCATTTGTAAGCATTTCAAAGTAGCTTACATATTTATTGCCTTTTTCTATAGCAGCCCTTATTTCAGGTGAAGCACTTTCAGGTATTTCATTATTCTTACAATTTTCATATTTAGAAATTAAATTATCCAATTCACCACGAGTTCTTTTTAAATCTGTATCTATCATTTTTTCTAAATTTGAACTTAAATCAACATAATCATTTAATAATTTATTATATTTATCTTTGTATTCCGCTGATGATTTATTTAAATCCTTCATTTCTTTTATAGTATCATAATACTTAGCCATGGATTTTGTAGTAATATACATACCATTAGATTTTGCCAATGCCTGTTGTGCTATAGATGCAAAAGTATCTACCTCATCGCAAACAGCATCTCCTAACCTTTTTAACGGAGAATTTTCTAATAATTCTTCACCCATATCTTTAAATTCTTTTTGCAACTTTTCTACTTCATTAAACTTTAATCCTTTATCTTCACATGCTTGTTTTAATTCCTTAATATCTTTATAATCTCCTCTTAACAATTTGAATACAATATTAGCTTGATACGGATCAGAAAATTCAAGTTTACCTTCTGCAGTTTTTGATAAATCTGCACCAATATCACTACATAATTCCTCTAACTCACCTGGCTTTGTTTCAAACATTCTAGAAAATTCACCGGCAACTAAACCATTATATGTTTGGTAGTCAACCACAACAATTTTAACCTTATCGCCTATTTCTATATTTTGGTTAGATTCTTCAGCTGTAATATGTTTAACTTCTTCTGCTTCCAAACCTAATGTTCTATTTAATTCTAAAGCTAATTCATTTGCATTTGTAGAGTTATTAGTTAAAACTGTTAAAAATTTATTGAATTCTCCATTTAATTCAATCTTACCTTGTTTTGCATATAACATTGCGGCTGTTAATGCAGTTATTACTGTTTTTCCTCCACCTGTTTGCAGTTTTTCTATAAACCTCGTGTAATTCCCGCCTTTTGCTATTTCAGAATAAATATCAATTAATGCTTTCTTTTGATTTATTAAATAATCATCATATTCCATATTAGTTCTAAATGCATCAGTAAATACCTCTGTTGCCTTTACATTCTTTAATAACTCTTCAATATTCTTATTGGTTTTCCCACCTTCCATATTGTTAAGTTCTGTATTAAGTTTTTCAAAAGCATCTAAAATATTTCTGCAACAATCAATACCGGAATCATTTCTAACAAAGAAATCCAAAGATTCTTTTAGAACATATTTTTTATTGTTTATTTCAACAATACCTTCTTTATTGAAAGAAATATTTTTATAATTATCCGGATTGTCT
>ONEP01000181.1 GCA_900316875.1 Candidatus Ruminimicrobium bovinum | reverse complement strand
TAGAAAAGCAAATAGACGATTGGTTAGAAGATTATTCTTATGATGCTTTTTATTATGAAGAAGTAAGTTTTTTATTGAAAGAAATAAAAAGATATAAAGAAGAAATATTAAAAATATCTGTAGAACAAAAACATTATATTTCTTTTGGAAAATTATTGGATATAGGAACAGATTTAGAAATTGTAAAAAATGATAATTGTTGGAATAGAGATAATAAATATACTGAACAAATAAAACTTTTTTTTGAAATGAAAAATTTTACATGCGGATATACAAAATATGCTAATAAGGAAGGTAATTCCACTATAGTTGCTTATGAAACGGGAGCCAATTTTGTGAGAGTTTATTTTAGTAGTAGTTATATATACAATACCTATACATATACTTATAAAATTGCTGGTAAAGAAAATATAGAAAAGATGAAAAAACTTGCATTAGAAGGTAAAGGATTACAATCATATATAATGAAAAATGTTAGAGATAAATATGAAATAAGAACATCTACTCCAATTTAAAAAATAATGAGTTTAATAAATAAAAAAACTTTAGAATGATATGGCTGATATTTACCATTTGGTTCAGAAAAGAATACCAAACAAAAAATAGCCCGTAAAGCTTTTTTGTATCAAAAGTAGGCTTTTAATGAACAAAGAACAAGAATCAGCAAGAAAAATTATTTTAGAAACAAATGATAATATCTTTATAACCGGTAAAGCCGGAACAGGTAAAACTACATTTCTAAGACAAATAATTAAAGAATTGTCTGCTAAAAGGAAAAAATATGTAGTTCTTGCACCAACGGGAGTTGCGGCAATAAATGCCGAAGGTTCAACAATTCATAGATTTTTTTGCTGGAAACCTGAAAATAAACCATTAACTAATGACAAGGTTCCTATAGAAACATACCAAAAATTAAATACTATAATTATAGATGAAGCATCAATGTTAAAAGCAGATTTATTAGACAGAATAGATTTGTTTTTAAAAAACAATATAAAAAACAAAGAAAGAGAAAATATACCTTTTGCAGGTGTACAAATGGTTTTTATAGGCGATTTATACCAATTACCACCAGTTGTAGCAGATGATAAGGAACAAGAAAAATATAGTAAAGATATGGTTGAAACAGATGATGAAATAATAGATATGATAAACGATGAGAGCAAACATAGAAAATATGACTCTACATGTTTTTTAAGTTCTTATGCTTTAAGAAAAAAATATTTGCACATAATAGAATTTACTGAAATATTTAGACAAAAAGACAAACAATTTATTGATATTTTAAATTCAATTAGAATAAATAATATATCTCAAGAACAATTAAATGTATTGAATAAACAAAGTGTAAACAACAATAATACTAATTCACAAATTAAATTAGTTACAACGAATAAAAAAGCAGATGAATATAATTCGTTTAAACTCGCTAAAATTAATTCGTCGGAATATATATCAAAAGCCAAGATAGAGCCAGAAGATGGCTATTACAGTATGCCTGTTCCTAAAGTTTTAAAATTAAAAGTAGGAGCTAAAGTTATGCTATTAACTAATGATCCTAACCAAAAATATGTTAATGGCTCTATAGGTAAAATAGTAAATATTCAAACAGAATTGTGGACTAAAAAAAATATTAGTCTTGTGAAGAAACTTACTATACAACTTAATAAAGGTAATATAGTTGAGATTGAGCGAACTAAATGGTCAAAATATAAATATGTATGGAATAAAGAAAAACAAGAATATGAAAAAGTAGAAGTTGGTTATATAGAGCAATTCCCTATAAAACTTGCATGGGCAGTAACAATACATAAAAGTCAAGGACAAACATTTGATACTCTCACAATAGATTTAGGGACAGGTGCTTTTGCTACCAGACAAGTATATGTTGCACTAAGCAGATGCAGATCTTTATCCGGAATATCTTTAATAAAAGAAATACAAGCAAAAGATGTTATGATAGATACTAAAATAGAAAAGTTACTTGCATTGCAAAACAAATTAAAAATGGAAAAATTATCCCAGTAAACTGTCGAGTCTTGATTGTAAATTTTCCAAAAATTTTTCGTTAGGTCTTTTGTATGGTTCGTTATTTAAAAAATGTATTAATTTTTCAATGAGTTGTTTGATATCCAATTCTTCATTACAGAAAGTAAAGTTCCTTTTCCATAACCTTTGGTTATGGGCACACAAGTTTCTGACAAGAGATAAATCTTTTAACCATGCAGCGAAAGTTTTTGTGTTCATTTTATAGTTTTTACAAATACTTGCCTGTAAAAAAGGATTTAATCCCGAATATAAAGTATATACTTCACCTAAAGACAAATATTTTATTAGTGACCAGAAAGGGATGTAGGGGAATTCTTTATATTTTTTATAATAAGCAATATGTTCTTCCGTAGAATTTATTATGTTTTTACGAACAGAAGTTTCTATTATTTCCGTAATTGGTTTTATATATGATTCTTCAAAATAACTTTCCGGAGAGTTTTTATAAAAAAACGGATCTTTTGTAGTAAGAAGTTCCGCGGATATTGTTTTTAAATGTATTTCAATAACATCTATTATTGAAAACATAATATTTCTAAGTTCTCTGTCTTTATAAAATATATCAACAAGGTCATCAAATGTAATTTCTTTTTTTTGCATATTTTGCATATTCCAAAACGAAAGAAAAAGATTCCACTTTTAAAAATTGTTTTGCAAAATCCATGTCAGCATTATCAAAATTAACATTGTATTTCTTCAGCTGTTCTATTTTTGATTCTTCATTTAAAACAACTTTATCGTAAGGTATTGTTTCCATTTAATTACCCTTATACTTTTA
>ONEP01000178.1 GCA_900316875.1 Candidatus Ruminimicrobium bovinum | reverse complement strand
TCAAGAAGGTAAATTGTGGATGTTACAGTGCAGAGTTGGAAAGAGAAACGGTCCTGCCGCAGTTAAAATGGCAATGGACATGATAAAAGAAAAACTTATTACAAAAGAAGAAGCTGTACTTAGAGTTTCTCCTGCACAATTGGATGAATTATTACACCCTATTATAGATTCTAAAGCAGAAAAAGGTGCAAAAGTTTTGGCAAAAGGTCTTCCTGCAGGTCCCGGAGGAGCTAACGGTCAAATAGTATTTTCTGCAGAAGATGCAGTTGCTTGGGCAAAGAAAGGTAAAAAAGTTATTCTCGTCAGAGAAGAAACTAACCCTGAAGATGTTGAAGGTATGAGAGCAGCTCAAGCCGTATTGACAGCCAGAGGCGGTATGACCTCACATGCTGCACTTGTTGCAAGAGGATGGGGAAAATGCTGTATAGTAGGATGTGCAGATGTTGCTGTTGATTTGGCAAAGAAAACAATGACAATCGGCGCAAAAAAATTTAAAGAAGGCGATTATTTAACACTTAACGGAACAAAAGGTTTTGTATATGAAGGAGCATTGGCAATGGTTGATGCTACCGAAAATAAAATTTTGTTCGATTTCTTAAAAGTTTGCGATTCTATCAAGAGACTTAAAATCAGAACAAATGCGGATAACCCTGCAGATGCCAAAAAAGCAAGAGCTTTCGGTGCCGAAGGTATCGGCCTTTTCAGAACGGAACACATGTTCTACGGTGAAAATTCGGAAAAACCTTTATTTGCATTAAGAAAAATGATTGCTTCAGCCACAACGGAAGAAAGAAAGAAAGCTTTGGACGAAATGTTTCCTTATATGAAAGACAGTATTAAAGGAACAATGGAAGCTATGGACGGATATGCGGTAACAATCAGATTATTGGATCCTCCGTTGCATGAATTTATCCCGAGAGAAAAAGCTCAACAGGAAATAATTGCTAAGAGTTTAAAAATTTCTTTGGATGAATTCAGATCAAGAGCGGAAGCTCTTCACGAATCCAACCCTATGATGGGGCACAGAGGAGTCCGACTCGGTGTTACATATCCTGAAATAACCGAATATCAGGTTAGAGCAATATTTGAAGTTGCGGTTGAACTTTTGAAGAAAGGCAAAAAAGTTCATCCTGAAATAATGGTTCCGGTTGTATGTACGGATAACGAATTGAAACTTCAAAAAGCTATAGTTGAAAAAGTTCACGCGGAAGTTTTGGAAAAAGCAAAAATTAAAAAACTTGACTATTCTTTCGGAACAATGATAGAAATACCGAGAGCTGCATTAACGGCAGACAAATTGGCAAATGTAGCGGAATTCTTCTCATTCGGAACAAACGATTTAACACAGATGAGTTTCGGTTTCTCAAGAGATGATGTCGGTGCTTTCTTAGGCGACTATCAGGAAAAGAAAATATTGGCTGCAGATCCTTTCCAAACAATAGACCAGGAAGGTGTCGGCCAATTGATTAAGATGGGTCTTGAAAAAGGTAGAAAAGTAAGAAAGGACATGAAAATAGGTATTTGCGGTGAACACGGCGGAGAACCAAAATCGGTTGAATTCTGCGATTCCATCGGAATGACTTATGTTTCCTGCTCACCTTTCAGAGTTCCTATAGCAAGACTTGCGGCAGCACAAGCAGTTGCAAAACAAAAAAAGAAAAAATAAGTTTTAATAAATTTTGGGGGCGGAACAGCTGTTCCGCCCCCAAGAGGTTTTATGTTTTCTAAAACTAAATTATTATTTTCTTTTTTTATTCTGTTTTTATCTTCTTTTGTCTATGCACAAACACAACGGTTACCCGCAACTGAAACAATAAATTTGCCGGCAAATCAAAATATTCAGGTATTTTCATATAAGCAAAAAGCATTTCTTGCTTTTGCCGTAACGGGTACCGAAATTTCCCCAAATAATTCAATAGGGCTTGCTTCACAAACGGAATTTCAATTTTATCAACTTAATAAAAATGTAAAAATAAAACAATGGGAATTAAAAATTACTGATAATAATTCTAAAGAAATATTTATTTCTTCCGGAACCGTTTTCCCGGATAAAAATATAATTTGGAATGCAACTTTGGAAAACGGTAATGTTGTTGAAGGTAAATTTAAATATTTTTTTAAAATTATTATAAATAAAAAAGAAGAAATCGGACTTGACGGAACAATTACCGTTGACGGTACTTTACCTTATGTTTTGTTGCAAACAACAATGGATACAATTGTAATTTCCGAAGACAAATTATTAAAGGAATTAATTTTAACACCTAATATCGGTGATGAAAGCGGTATTGATTTTGAAAAAACAAATTTAAAAATAGTAACGGAAAAAAATATTCCGGTTAAAACATGGAAATTAAAAAATTTAGAATTTCAAAACATTGTATGGGACGGTAAAGATGATATATATAACGAATTTGTTTTTCCGGGGCAGTATAAGGCGATACTTACGGCTTATGACTTGATGGGAAATTATAATGAAGTTCATCAAAATATAACGGTTTTAAAATGTGATGTTAAAGGTGAAATTTCGGATATAGTTGTGAAAGAAGAACCGAGAGGTCTTCTTGTAGATTTATCAAGCGTGATACTTTTTTCGTCCGGAAGTTTTACAATAAATGAAGATGCCGTTCCGTTATTGGAGCAAACGGTAAAAATATTAAAAGCATATCAGGCAAATAAAGTTTTAATAGAAGGTTATACGGATGACAGTGAAACAAAAGACCCGTTAACATTGTCTTATAACAGAGCACAGGCGGTATATACTTATTTAACAAAGGAAGGTATTCAGGCAGACAGGTTACAGGCCGTGGGCTACGGGCAGGAAAATCCCATAGCTTCAAATAAAGATAAAAAAGAAAAAATTAAAAACAGAAGGGTTAATATTATTATTTTGAAAAAAGAAGAACATGATGAAAATAATTCGGATGAGCAGGTAACCGAAGAAACTGATGAAATTGCCGATACTCTTTAGTTGTTATATAAGCCAGCATTAAGCTGAAAATTTGAAAAGCAAATTTTTTTTAGTATAATAGGAATGTTATTCTTATAATTTATCGGGAGACTGTATGAAACACGTTTTAAGTTTTATGATGGTAGTAATGATGTTTTTTGTATTAAGTGCTTGTAAGCAACAGGATGAAAATGTAATTGCAAATGTCGGCAGTGAAAAAATAACGGAAGAAATGTTTGTTGAAAGGGTAAATTCCGCACCTCCGGCATACCAAGCTTATGTAAACAGCGAGCAGGGTAAAAAGCAGTTTATAGATTTATTGGTAAGAGAAAAATTAATTATTGAATCCGCCAAACAGGCAAAAATAGATAAAAGTCAGGAATACAAAGATTCACTTAAAGCTTTTGAAGAGGAACAAAAAAAACAATATGCCGACTATCAGGACGGTTTAATGATGGAAATATTCTTAAAAAATTTACAAACAACATTAAACCCTACGGAAGATGAAATAAATAAATATTATCAGGAACATAAACAGGATTTTACAAATCCTGTAGCTGTTGTTGTAAAACATATTTTGGTGCAGTCTAAAGAAGATGCCGAAAAAGCACTTGAAAGATTAAAAAATAAAGAATCGTTTGATAAAGTTGCACAGGAAATGTCTACGGACAGAATATCGGCACAAAAAGGCGGTTTGATAGGTCCTTTTAAGAAAGGCGAGTTAATTCCCGCATTTGAAACGGTTGCGTTTAATTTACAAAAAGGTGAAATTTCGGATATGGTAGAAACTCCTTTCGGAATACATATTATTACAAAAGTGTCCGAACAGGCATTACCTGCAGTTTCCGAAGAAGTAGCAAAAGAAGAAATAAAAAGAATATTGGAAAAACAAAAAATTGAGGATTGGTTTGAAAATACAAAAAATAAATTGAACGTAACAATAGATTACAACAAATTAAATTCAATACAGGAGGAACAGTCCGAACAACAAGAAGAACAAAAAGAAGAAGGTTTAAATAATTTGGATGTTGAATAAAAAGGAGATTCTAAAAATGAAAAAAATTTTAGTCGGTTTATTTTGTATTTGTGCAATAGCATGTTTTTCAATAGCGGAAGAAACAGCAGGTGACAAAACTTTGGCAGTTGTTAACGGTGAGCCGTTAATGAATTCCGAATTTGTTAAAATTGCCTCACCTATCATAGAACAACAAATGCAAATGACTCCGGTTGCAGAACAAACCGAAGAACGTCTTAACAATTTAAAAAATCAAATTTTAAATCAAAAAATAGATCAAATGCTTTTGATACAGGAAGCTAAAAAAGCAAAAATTAAAATTCAAAAAAGAGAAGTTAACGATGCCGTTAACCAAATAAAAAAGAGATTTGCAAACGATGCGGATTTTACTTCGGAACTTAAAAAAGAAGGCATTACTTATGCTCAGTTTGAAAAAAGAATAGAAGAACAATTAATGAGTATGAAATATGTTGAACAATCAATGAAAAATAAAGTACAACAACCTACAGAAAAAGAATGTAAAGCTTTTTATGACAATGTTCGTAAACAAATGAGAGGAGAAAAAGTTGACGCTGCCGATGACCAAAAGGATTTAATAAATAATGTTGCCGTTTTATTAAAAAGAATGTCTTCGGAACAATTAAGAGTAAGACAGATATTTATAAAATCTCCAAAAGGTTCTTCGGCGGAAGAACAAAAAGCAGCTTCCGCAAGAGTTGCTAATGTAAAAAAAGAATTGGCTAAGAACACTTTGAGTTTTGCGGATTTATCGGAAAAATATTCCGAAGATGAAGCTTTAAGACAAAGAAAAGGTGATATGGGTATTATAGTAAAAGGCGATTTGGCAAAACCTTTGGAAGATGCCGTATTTAAATTACATGTAGGCGAATGGACTAAAGAACCTATAAAAAGCGATTACGGTTATCATTTTTTCAGAGTTGAAGAAAGAAAAGCAAGTACAAGTTTTGTTTATGACGATGTAAAAAAAGATTTGATGGAAGTTTTGTATCAGCAAAACACAAAAAAAGCTTATGATAAATGGCTTGAAAGTATAAAATCAAAAGCAACAATAAAAATAAATCAAACCTGGTAATATGAAACCGAAAGTAGCAATAACAATCGGTGATCCTGCAGGTATAGGGCCGGAAATAGTTTTTAGGGCTGTAAATTCTTTGAAAGTTCAAAGGGTTTGCAGCCCTTTTGTATTCGGTGACAAAAAAGTTATTGAAAAATATTTCAATATAAACGATTCAAAGTGCCAATTTTATTTTACATCAAATTATAAATTCTCAATTAAACCGGGCAATCCTTCAAAGCTGTCGGGTTTAATTGCATATTCTGCAATTGAGCATGCAGTTAAAATGTGTTTGGAAGGAAATTTCAAATGTATTGTAACGGCACCCGTTTCAAAAGAATCGTTTAAACTTGCAAAAACGAAATATTTTGCACATACGGAAATTCTTGCGGATTTAACGAAAACAAAAAAGTTTTGTATGATGATGATATGTAATGATATAAATTCGGTTATGGTTACAAGGCATTTACCGGTCAGTGAAATTTCAAAAAAACTTACCGTAAAAAACATTATGGAAACGACTGAAATTTCTGCAGGTTTGATTGAAAAAATGTTAAAAAGAAAACCTAAAATAATTTTTTCTTCCTTAAATCCTCATTGCGGTGATAACGGTTTGTTAGGAAACGAAGAAAAGCAAATCATAATGCCCGCAATAAAAAAATTAAAAGCAAAAAAATATAATATTGCTGATTTGTTTTCCTGTGATGTTGCATGGTCGAAAATGCTTGCAAATAAATATGATTTAATGGTTTGTATGTATCACGACCAAGTTATGACCCCGTTAAAAATTATCAATAAAAATAAAATAGTTAATTTAACGGCCGGATTGCCTTTTATAAGAACTTCTCCCGGGCATGGAACGGCATTTGATATTGCGGGTAAAAATAAAGCAGACGAAACTTCAATGATAGAAGCAATAATAACGGCAGTAAAATTCGGTAAATAATTAAAAATTTACATTTCTTTTCTGCCGGCAATTGCACGAGATATTGTAATTTCATCGGCATATTCAATATCTCCGCCGACCGGCATACCGTAACCCAAACGAGAAACTTTTATACCGAGCGGTTTAATTATTTGTGCCAAATAAACGGCGGTAGTTTCTCCTTTCGAGTCCATATCGGTAGCAAGTATAACTTCTTTAACTTCTCCTGTTTTTAACCTTGCGAGTAATTTGTCAATTCTTATATCTTTGGGGCCTATGGCATCAAGCGGCGATAATGCACCGCCCAACACGAAATAAAGTCCGTTAAAATCTTTAACTTTACTTACGGCTATTAAATCCTGCGGTGTTTCAACAACACATAATATTTCTTTGTTTTTTGAAATATCCGAACATATCGGGCATGGGTCGGATTCGCTTAAATTGTAACAAATAGAACATACTTTAACTTTTTGCCTTGCTTTTTGTATGGAATCAATTAAGTAATCGGCTTCGGTATCGGAAAGTTTTAATATATGGTAGCATAACCTTTCGGCCATTTTAGGCCCGACGCCGGGTAACTTTTTTACAACTTCTATCATTTTTTCTACAGCTTGCGGTCTATTCATCTTTATCTTCTACCGAATCGAAAATTTCTTGTTTTGCCTCTTTTTTTACTGCACGTGCGGAAAATTTTTTAGCAATGTTTTCAATTCTTGTCGGAATTGCTGTTTTTGCGGTTTCCTTTAAATCTTCGGATACTATAAATTTTTCTTCATGTATATCTTCGTGTTGTTGAACTTCTTCATGAATAACTTCACCGGCAATATTTTCTGCATTATCTTCTTTTAAAACAAAATTTATCGTAATTTCTCTGCCTAATTTCCTTGATACAAGGCGCCTTATTTCTTCGTTATAATCTTTTGACATATCGTAAGAATATTTGTTTGTAAAACTTATCTGCAAAGTATTGCCGTCAATAACTTTTATTTCGCCTTTATTTATGCTTTTTGCGGTCATCGGATGTTTTCTTGAAATTTCGGCAATTGCCTGTTTACATAACGACAATAAGTCATAATCAACGGAGTCCGCCATTGCCATAACTTCAACATGTTCATGCTGTTCATGCTCGAAGGATAAATTTTCAGCCGCAGTATTAGCCGGAAAAGTTTGCAAATGTTCGGCTTTCGGCATATTAACGGATAAATTTTTAATTTGTGAAATTAATTCTTTAACCGAATAATACGGTTGTGCCATTTTTAAAAGATATATTTCAAGCAAAATTCTGGGCTGATCGTAATTTTTCATCTGTTCCAAAACTTTTGAAAGTAAATTTCCCATTCTTACGAACTGTGCCGATGTAAAAAGTGTTTTTTGTTTATCGTAAAGTTTTTTATCCGTTGTGGCTATATCGATAATATCGGGGCTTATCGAATACACCATAAGCCGGCGTATATAATCACGTAAATCTTTTGCAAACTGCAAAATATTATAACCCTGTTCATAAACCTGCTTACAAGTTTTAAGAAGATTGCTTTCATTGCAAGCGGCAATATCTTCAACGGTTTTTGCAATAATTTCTTTAGGCAACAAACCAAGCAAATTACGCATATATTCGGTTGTAATTTGCCCTGTTGAAGACGAAAGTGCCTGGTCCAATAAACTTAAAGCGTCCCTCATTGAACCGCCGGAAGCATTAACTATAATTTCAAGTGCTGCAGGTTCTATAGTAAAATTTTCTTTTTGGGCTATATTTAAAATTGCTTCGGAAATTTCTTTTGAAGACAACAAACGAAACCTGTATTTTTGACATCTTGATAAAATTGTTATAGGTACTTTGTGAAGTTCGGTTGTAGCCAAAATAAAAACCACATGTTCGGGCGGTTCTTCCAAAGTTTTAAGTAAAGCATCAAAGGCCTGTTTTGTTATTTGGTGAACTTCGTCTATAATGTATATTTTGTATTTTGACGACATCGCTCCGAATTTAACATTGTCTCTTAATTCCCTTATTTCGTCTATACGGTTATTTGATGCACCGTCTATTTCAAAAACATCCAAACTTTGGTTTTTACTTATTTCCAAACAATTTTTACAATGTCCGCAAGGTTCGGCGGAAGTTCTTTCCAAACAATTAAGTGCCTTTGCGAAAATTCTTGCCATGGTTGTTTTTCCGGTTCCTCTGGGACCGCTGAATAAATAAGCATGTGCAACTTTGTTTTCCGCTATTGCATTTTTAAGTGTTTGTGATATATGTTCCTGCCCGACAACTTCGGAAAATGTCGTCGGTCTGAATTTCCTTGCCAAAACCAAATAAGACATAATGTTCCCTTTTGTTAATGCAGAATGTAAAATATTTAAAATCAGTAATTTGTTAATTATATCAAATTAAAAAAATAAATTTTATACTTCTTTAATTTCTTATAATATCAAAGTGTAATGAACATAAAAACTGTTCTATTTTCGTTGCTGTTTTTATATCTCAATCCCTAAACAAAATGCAAAAAACAATTAAAAAATAAAAAATTATGATTAACAGAATAAAACAACTTATTAAAACCGGTGAAAAAATTAATGTTGAATTTAAACTTGCACAGGGCGGTTTGCCGAAAAATATTTATGAAACCGTCTGCTCTTTTTTAAATACGAAAGGCGGTGAAATCATTTTAGGTGTTGACGATAAAAGAAATGTTGTGGGACTTCCTTCCGATAATATTGATAAATACAAAAAAGAATTTTCAACAGGAATCAACAATCCTACAAAACTGTTCCCGACGGTTTATCTTAATATGGAAGAATACACTATTAGCAATAAAAAAATATTATATATAAATATTCCGGAAGGTTCTCAAGTCTACAAATGTAACAATAAATATTATTTAAGAAATTATGAAGGTGATTACGATATTACACATAATCCGACATTAGTATCCAATTTATATTTAAGGAAAGATTCATCCTATTCGGAAAATAAAGTTTATCCTTATCTTTCCATGGAAGATTTAAATCAGTCTGTTATAAACAAAGCCAGAATTAAGGCCGTTAACAGAATACCGAAACATCCTTGGGAAAACTTAAATAATTTGGATTTATTAAAAAGTGCATCTTTATATAGAAAAGACCCTATAACGAAACAAGACGGTTTTACGCTTGCCTGTGTTTTGCTGTTCGGTAAAGATGAAATTATTCATAATATTGTTCCGCATTATAGAACGGATTTAATCGTTAGAATTGAAAATGAAGACCGTTACGACGACAGAGATACTGTAGATACAAATTTAATAGACAGTTTTGACAGAATAATGCAGTTTGTGGAAAAACATTTTTCATCACCGTTTTATTTGGAAGGGAATATAAGAATTGATATAAGAAATAAAATTTTTAGAGAAATTGCAGTTAATACTCTTATGCACAGAGAATATACAATGCACGATTTTGCAAGGTTTATTGTAGAAAAAGATAAAATAATAATGGAAAATGCAAATAAACCTTATATATTTGGGAATTTAAAACCAAACAATTTTAGACCTTATACAAAAAATCCGACAATTGCAAAAGTTTTTAAAGAAATAGGTTTTGCCGAAGAGTTAGGTTCCGGTGTTAGAAACATAATGAAATATTCAAAACAATATTTCGGCAGCGAACCTATTTTTAATGACGATTTTTTATTTACAACAACAATAACAAATTTAAAAAAAGATTTTTATCAAAAAATAAAAATCAGTAATCAAGTAAGCGAGCAAACAGAAAACAACAAACTAACAAAAAATAAAAGTACCAAAGAAAAAATTTTGGATGCTATTAGAGAAAATCCAAAGATAACAAAAAAAGAATTATCTTTAAAACTTAACATTAGTATTTCCGGCATAGATAAAAATATAAAGCAATTAAGACAGGATGGAATAATAAAAAGACTTGGTGCTAATAAAAATGGCAGTTGGCAAATAATAAAGTAAGTAATAAAAGTGCTCAAGTAAGTAATAAAGTAAGTAATAAAAGTGCTCAAGTAAGTAATAAAGTAAGGGGTAAACTGTATAAATTTATATAAAAACACCCTAACGGTTATTAGGGTGTTTTTTGGTTATTCCTATTGTTTCCTATGTTTAAAATTCGTCTGTTTTGTTTTTAACTTTTTCCTTAGCTTTTTCGTTAGCTTTGTTCAAATATATTTTTTTACTTTTTGAATTTTTCATATCTTTTTCAATATTTTGTTTTTGCTGTTCAGTATTATTTGATAGTGTTGTTACATTTTGTGCAGGATATTCGACAACTTTTGTATATTTTATTGCTAACCCTGTTGCCTTATAAATATAATTTAATTGCTTATATCTTCTTTTTACAAAATCTCCATCTTTATCGTAACTGTCAACAATTTTATGTGCTTCTATTTTATCTATTTTTACATTTATTACATCATCTGCATCTAATTTTGCAGCTTCTCTCATTAACATTTCATTTGTAATTTCGGAACCTGTTTTTTCTCCGTTAACATCTATTGTTACTTTTGATTCAACAAATATTATCCCTTTAGTAATATAATCTTTAACCGGAATTGCTGCTTCATTGTATGTTCCTGATTCATAATTCGCATATTTTCTTATTCCGTCATTTTCATATTCCATTACCTGCATTGTTTCACATCCGGTTAAAAACAAAACCCCGTAAAAAAGTAAAGTAATACTACAAAATTGCTTAACTTTAATCATAATTTTCTCCTTTTTAATATTTATTCTTCATAATTTGCTTTTATTCTTCTTTGAATTTCTAATCTTCTCTGCTTTTCTTGTTCTTCCTGCTGAATTCTTTTGGTTTCTTCTTCTATTTCTTGTTGCTCTTTCAATTCCGCTTTCTTTTTCTCCCTTAAAAATTCTTCTTTGGCTTTTCTTTTTGCTTGTATCTTTTTTATTTTTGCAATTTTTCTTTTTTCTTTAGCGGTTAAAAAACTGTATTTTATTCCGAAATTGCCGTCAAAGCCGGTTCTGTCTCCGCTTCTTCCCGTTAATTGAATATATAAACTCCATGGGCTGTTTTTAAAACTTTTATCTATTCCTGCACCAAATTCAACATAATTTCCTATTTTCTTTCCGTCAAATTCTACTTCCTCTGCTTTTACTTTTGCTTTATCACCTGCATTTACTATATAACCTATTAATCCGTAAGGTTGCCAACCGTTTTCTAAATTTAATTTTGCTTTTACTTGTGGTTCAAATATTATGTTTGCTACGGATTGTCCTTCAACTTTTGCTCCTTGTTTTGTTTGATATTCTTGGCTGTTTACATTTCCATACATCAACATTAAATTAGGTTCTAATGTCCAGTTATCATTTATTTCATAATTATATCCTGCTTTTGCACCAACAGAATACATATTCATATCAAAGTTATCCGTTCCGTAACTGCTTTGGCTTTCCGCTTTATTAAAATTGATGTTTGCCGTTAAGCCCGCATACCATTGTTCTTTTATTAACATTCCCGTTACACCTAAAATATACCCTGTTTGGTTTACTTTTACATTTTCATATTTCTGTTCACTTCCGGCATATCCTAAATATACAGATACTAAACTGTTTTCACCTGTTGCCACGTCAAGCCCGGCAAGTGTTCCCGTTAATGTATTATCTACAGATAAATTATCAAGATTTATCGTTTCTTGAGAATAAAAAGGTCTTAACCATAATCCGCTTTCTATTCTGTTTGTCTTTTGGAAAAATATTGTGTTTGCAGTTGAAGCATATAACGGACTTTTATCGGTAATTTTGTTTTTTACCTGTAATATTCTACTTCTAATATTTTCCATACTTGCAAATGCTTGGTTAAATATTGTTGTTTGTGTTACAAACCCACCGACGGAATTTGCCACTTGACTTTCAATTACCGTAAAATTAATATCTTTTGTTAAAGAAAAAATAAGGTTCCCTAAATTTTTGTTATACTCCACATCGTATTTAAATACTCTTGAATTTGCAGTATTGACTGATGTTATATTTCCTTTTAAAACAGTTGATGTTGTAAATGTTATGCTGATTTTTTCTTGTTTGGTATCAGTTAATATATTTATTTCATTTATATTTATTTTTCCTGTTCCGTCGTAATTATCTGCTGTAATTGTATCCATTTGTTTATTTATTAAATCAACATCAACTGATAAATTTAAATTATCTGTTACCGATATTGTTTTAAAATTATGTTGTTGAATTTTATTATTTGCTAAATCCATTGCAGAATTTTGTTCGGAATAAAAATTATTAACTTTTAATATTCCGTTTTCAGTTAACTTTAACATTGTTGCTTTTAGTTTTAATTTTTCTGCAGATATTTCCGAATTGTTTATAAATTCATTTAGTTTCTGTTCTGTATTATCTAAAGAACTTGCCATATTGATATTTGAATTTATTTCTATTTCTTTTTGATTGATAACATTATTATTTATTAAATTACAATTTATATATAACTTACCATTACCCATTATTTCATTATTATTTTCTGTTCCGGAATTCAAAATTAAAATTCCACTATTTATTATTTTTGCAATTATATTATTGTTATTTATTATTTTACCTGTTTCTGCTATATTTAATTCTTTCTGTTTTATTGTTCCATTATTTACAAAATTTCCATAAATTATTGTTATAGATGTGTTAGTTGTTTGGTCAATACTTCCATTATTTGTTCCACTACTTATCAATAATTTACCATTATTTATTACTTTTGCATTGTTATTTATTGTAAGCAGTTCCTTTATTGTTATTGTTGATGAATTTGTCAGTTGTTTATTTGCTAATATTTCTAAATTATTCTGTGTTATATTTGCTTGATTTGTTACATTATCATAAATTTGTGTTAAACCTGTTCCGGTAACTATATTATTATTCGTTCCACCATTAAATATTAAATTACCATTATTTTCTATTTGTCCGTTAATATTTGTTGCTGAGGTCGTTAATTGTTTTGAAGAGTTTATTTTTATATTGTTTGCTATCGTTGAACTATTTATTATTGAACCGTCAATCGTTGTTGTGCCTATTCCTAAAATATAGTTTTTATTTTCTCCTGCATTAAGAACTAAACTTCCATTGTTTTCTATTTGTCCGTCAATATTTGTTGCATTACTTTTTACAGTTCCGCTTTGCTCTATCGCAAGAGAAGAATTTATCGTTCCGTTATTCGTAAAATTTTCCGATATTGTTATTAAAGATGAGTTTGATATTTTCTCTATATTACCATTGTTTATTCCACTGTTTATTACTAATTTACCACTATTTATTATTTTTGCATTACTATTTATTGTAAGCAGTTCATTTATTGTTATGGTTGATTTATTTGTTAGTTTTTTGTTTGCTAATATTTCTAAATTATCTTGTGTTATATTTGCTTGATTTATTACATCATCGTATATTTGAATTGAACCCATTCCAATAATTATATTTCCAGTAATTATATTATTGTTTATTCCACCATTTAAAATTAAAGTACCATTATTTTCTATTTGTCCATTAATATTACTTGCATTGGTTGTTAATTTTTTTACATAATTTATTTTTACTTTGTTAATTACTGTTGAATTATTAATTACTTCTCCGTCTATTATCGTTGTTCCCGTTCCAGTTATTTGATTGTTGTTACTTCCGTCGTTAAATATCAATTTCCCATTATTTTGTATGCTTTTCTTAATGTTTGTTGCCGATGTGGTTAATTGCTTATTTTGATTTATTGTTACAAAATTTGTTATTGAAGAATCATTTGTAACAGTTCCGTCTATTATTGTCGTTCCAGTTCCGATTATTTGATTGTTGTTATTCCCACCAATAAATACTAAATTTCCATTATTTTCTATTTGCCCGTTAATATTTGTTGCTGAGGTCGTTAATTGTTTTGAAGAATTTATTTTTATATTGTTTACTATTGTTGAACTGTTTATCACTGAACCATCAATCGTTGTTATTCCACTGCCAAAAATATAATTATTATTTGTTCCTTCAATAAGTATTAAATTTGAATTATTTTCTATTTTTCCAACAATATTTTGTGCTTTTGTTTTTAAACTTCCATTGTTTTCTATTTCTATTTTGTTTTGTTCAATTACTGCATTTGCTAAATTAATACTTACACCATTTATTGTTGTTGTGCCTGTTCCTATAATTCCTTTTTCAAAACTGCTTGAAACATCTGTAAGCACCAAATTTCCATTATTTATTATGTCGTGTCCTTCATTATTACTAAAATTTGTTCCGCTAATATTTAAAGTTCCTTCATTTTTAATTGCACCGTAAGTATTATTAAATCCGCTCCAATTATTAACATTTTCTATATTTAAAGTTTTATCTTTTGCGACATATATTCCTTCAAAATTATTTGAACTTTTAACATAATAACCATTACCAAAAATCGTCAATTGATGTCCACCGAGATTTTCTAAATTTTCTGTAACGATTTCATCTTTTGATAAGGAATAAGATCTTACATATGTTTCTAAATTAATAACATCTTTAAAGGTTCTTTCGATTCCTGTTTTTTCATAATCGATCACTCCTTCTTTTAAACTATTTGTAAAAACATATTCGTACCCGTTATAATATCCGTTAGTTAATATGTTAATAGTTGGTGATTTTTCATTGTTAAATAATGTAATATATCCGCTATCATTTAATGTATTCAAAATATTTATAGCTTCTAAATTTATTTCACCTGTTATATTGTTTGTTATTGTAAAATTATCACTTTTATTGTCTCTTAAATCTACATCTATTTGCAAATTAACATTTGATGTTGTAGTTAAAGTTGATATTATTATGTTGTCTATTGAATTATTTAAAATATTAAATGTTCCACTACTTAAATTGATATTTCCGCTAAATAATTTGTTTGTATTAATATTATTACCATTAGTTTTTGCTTGTAATTCTATTTCTCCATTATATAAATTGACCGTTCCTAAAAAATCACTCATATCTTCATTTAATATTATTTTACCTATTGCATTGAGTGTTGATGTAGAACTGTTAATATTTAATATACTTTTGTTATCCTGAGATTTTATTCTATCATTAAAAATAATATTTTTATTTTCATTTGCTAACAAATTTATAGTTCCACTACTATCATATACTGCATTTGAAATACCTTTTATATTATTATTTTTAAATTCTATATCAGTAGTATTTGCTATTAAATTCAAATCCTTAGAATTATAAATAGCACCACCATAACTTGTTGCAGTATTGTTTATAAATTTTGCATCAACTATTGTCATCTGCCCTTCGTTTGCTATTGCTCCACCATAAGCAGTTATTCCCATTGCACTATTATTTATAAAAATCCCGGTAATGTTATTTATAATATGCTTATTATAAATGGCTCCACCATAAGCAGCACCATTTGATGATTTTGCATAATTACCGATGAAATTTGCAATTATATTATTTATACAATATTCACCAGTTAATGAATTTTTATTATAAATAGCACCTCCATAAGCATTCGAACGAGAATCAATATAATTTTCTATAAAATTTCCTGTTATATTCTGTATATCATGCACATTAAATATAGCTCCGCCATTACCCGTATAAGAAACTGATTTTACTGAGTTATTTATAAAAGTTCCATCAATATTTGTTATATATCCATTA
Source organism: Candidatus Ruminimicrobium bovinum (assembly GCA_900316875.1). GTDB lineage: Bacteria > Elusimicrobiota > Endomicrobiia > Endomicrobiales > Endomicrobiaceae > Ruminimicrobium > Ruminimicrobium bovinum. The sequence continues at coordinate 12,403 of ONEP01000178.1, read as the reverse complement.
TTATATATTGCCCCTCCATTCCCACCTGATGAGCTGCCTGTAGCATAAACATAATTCAGTATAAAATCACCTTTTATGTTTGTTATATAAGCCATATTTCTTGTATCTATATCACAATTAGAAATGGCACCACCACTGCTTCTAACACCATTAGAATGATTTAATATAAAATTAGAATTTATGGTTACTATTGTAGTGTAATTATATATAGCACCACCACCACTCAAAACATTTGAATCATTACCGGAAGAAACTGTGTAGTTACCAACAAAATCACCAGTTACACTCTCTATATAAGATCTATTCCCTATAGAATTTTCTGTATTAAATATTGCTCCACCAAATGCACGAATCGAACCATTCTCATAATTATTTATAAAGATACCATCTATACTATTAATTTTGTATTTATAATTTATTATATTTCCACCATTGTAAAATTGGTCATATTGAGAATTGTGATTGTTAGCAAATATTCCATTTATTTTTGTGTCTGTTGCATAATTCAAAATTGTTCCTGTTGGTGAATTGTAAAAAAATTTATCTGAAATTGTTGTATTATTGGTTGTTATACTTTGGCTTGTATTCGTATAATTTGAATAGTTTATTTTTAAATTATAATCACTGGATGTTCCATTCTGAAGAACTATATTATTATTACTATCTTTAGCCCATTTATAATATATTGAATTACTTCCGGTTCCTATGTCGTTAATATTTATAGCAAAGTCAATTAGTTCGTTAATAGAATTATTTTCCGAATTTAACCAATATTGTTTTATTGTTGGAATAGAAGTTGATGAATCTTCTTCTAATTTCAAAACAGAAGTTTCAACAGTAAAAGTTTTTAAATCATTAACAGCATCTTCTCTATTTTCTTCAAAACTTACTCCAGTTGCAAAAATATTTATCGATAAAAATAACAAACTAACAATTAATAGAGTTTTTATTTTCATTAAATAACCTCTCTTAACATTTCAATTATTTCACCGCAATTTTTGACATTTTTAAATTTGTTATAAATTTCTTTATTTTCTTTAGGTAAGAATTCATATGTATCAATATCTTTGTAGAAAAAAATATCAACATATTCTGAATAGATTAATTGTTCTGTATCAAATAAACTAAAAAGCATTAAACTATTAGTTGTTATCATTTCGTTTAAAACTTTTATAATAAAATTAGCAATAAATTCAATATATTTATTCTTGTTATAAAAATCTTTTAAATATTCAATTTCCATAGGTTCTTTTATAGGTATGTTATTTTTAAACAAATAATAACTAATATTCCTAATTAGATATTCTTTTGTTTGAATATCTTCAATTTTTGATATTTTGTGTATTCGCGATAATAAAACACATATTTTTTCTCTACTTACATTGTCTTTATTTGTTATTTTTGCTACTATTTCTTTATCATAAACATCTATATTTCTAATTAGATAATTTTCAAAAATTTTTAAACAAAAATATAGTAATTTATACCCATCTGAATAAATATCTTTATTATATTCCCAACAATTTTTTTCATATATAAATATTTCTTTTTCTGAACAATTAAAATTTTGCCAATTTATAAAATTTAAGAATTTTTTAGTTAAAACATAACTAGGAGTATTTAATCTCTTTATTTTTAATAAATCTATTTGGTTTATTAAAAGATTTTTGAATTGTGTGTCATCAATTGGATTTATAAAAATTTGAATTTTCTTTTTATCAACTAAATTTTTAAGTTCATCAAAAAAGCTTTCTCTTTTTTTTAAACTTAACAAAATACTATCATCAAAATATATTTTTTTCATATATACATTACCCTAAGATTTTAAAGTTTGTTTTTTCTCTATTAATTAAGTAATAAATTAATAAAAAAATACATATTCTATGACAATATATTACATAATATGTAAGTTTTTATCAAATTATGGAATAATTTACCATTAAAATTAATATTTATAATTGTTATTATTTTATATATAGGAAGGTAATGACAATGAAAAAAGATATTAAAAAATTATTTGGTTTAAAAGTTAAAGAATACAGAATTAAAAATGGTTTAAGACAATGTAATTTAGCCGATTTAGTTGATGTTGATCCTAAAACAATCAGTTGTATAGAATCGGGCAAAAATTTTCCTTCTCCAAATTTAATTTACAGGTTAGCGATTGCACTTAAAGTTGAACCGAAAGATTTATTTGAATTTTATCATTTGCAAAACGAAAAAGATTTGAAAAAAGATATAACGGCAATGTTGGACAAGCTTTCCAAAGAAAACCTTTCTTTAGTTTACAAATTCATCCGCACCTTCGTTTTGTAGTTTCTTTCCGGTTCCTTTCTTTTAAAAAATCTTTTAAATTTAAAATCTCTAAAAAAATCAAAAATCTTTATAAAAAACTTAAACTTGTTCCAAAAATTTATATTTTTTAGTAAAATTATTTTATGAGCAGAAAAACTTTTTATGTATTAGCATGTGCAAACGGCAGTGGTAAAAGTACAATTGCAAAAGAACTGTTACAAGAACATAAATTGGAATATATCAATGCTGATGATATAGCAAAGGAATTAAACCCTACAAATATTTCAAAAGTTAAAATTTCTGCAGGTAAAGAAACAAAAAGAAGAATAGAAAATTGCTTTAAAGAAAAATTATCTCTTGCTGTGGAAACAACATTATCCGGTAATAATTATGTTAATACATTCAAAATAGCAAAAGATTTAGGATATAGAATTATTTTACTTTATACATTTGTTGATAATTCAAAAACCTGTATTGAAAGAATAAAAGTAAGGGTTAAAAACGGCGGACATCCTGTTCCGGACGAAGATGTTATTCGCAGATATAAAAGAAGTATTTCAAACTTTTGGAATAAGTATAAAAGTTTGGCAGATGAATGGTTGTTGTATTATAACGGAAATGAAAATTATTTATTTGTCGCACAAAAAGGTAAAGGAAAAGAAGTGGAAATAATAAACGAAAACTTATATACTTTGTTTAGGAAAAATTTATGACAGATTTAGCTATAAAACTTACCAGAATAGGTTCAAGAGCCGTTAAAAAAGCTCAAGAAGAAAATACCAAAAAAGGTATTCCGAATGTTTATTGTATTAACGGCAAAATTGTATATCAACTACCGGACGGCACAATAACAGACAAATCACCCTTTAAATAATATTTTATATTACAAACAACAAGCGACATATTAATTATGATTGAAGAACGTGGGAGTTTTCCTTCTTCCGAACTTATAGGCAGGTTAGCGACTGCACTTAAAGTTGAACCGAAGGACTTATTTGAGTTTTATCTTTGCAAAACGAAAAAATACCTAAAAAATATAAGATGGTTTATAATAATTATTCGTTGCATTTAAAAAGCTTTAGTTGCAACGGTGTTGTATTTAAAAATTTTTCTCTTTCTTTATCGTTTGCCAAAAAATCGGCAACTTTATCATCTTTAACAACTACAACCTGGTAAGCCCAGTTATACGGGTTTCCTCTTAGAATTGATTTAGGTATTCTTATTTTATTTTCCGTTCTCATTAATTTGCGAACAGGAGCGGGAGAATCTATAATAAATTTATAAACGTAAATAGTTTTTCCTTTTACACGTATTGCATATTCCCATGCATTTTCCGAAACAAAAAAACCGTTAAGCGGTTTTAACATTTTATGTTCGCCCGTATCAATTATTCCGTTCATATCTATATAAATATCAAAATTTTCAAGTTCCGAATTTGAATTCACATAAAAATCAACATAGCCGTCATTTGTTCTTATTTCAAAACTTTTAATAATACCGGTGCTGTTAAGTTTATACCCTTTATCCGTTTTTGTAAAACAACTTTGTTGATTTTGTTGTTGTTTGTTTTCCGAAACCGATTCACGAACATTTATATTCGGAATATCTTCTCCTGACAGTTTAAAAACATTTTTAAAAGAAACGTCAAATAATTTTTTTGCGGTTTCATCATTTTTTATTATTTTTGTTACCAAAGAAGAACTATACATGTTTGTAAATTCACTGAAAATCGTTTCGTACATTTGCGAATATTGTTGGCTATCAACTTCTTCGGAAGCTTTAGCAATTTTTATCAACATATCTTTCGGTAAATATTTATCTTTATATAAAACGACCTCGTTAAATTTTATTGTTTTATCAAGCAAGTCAGAAGGCAGTATAACATCGGTATGTTTGCTTGTTTCAAAAAAGTTTATAATGTATGCCATTAATTTGTCATTTTGCAGATGTTTTTGACTTAATAAAACAGGTATAATCGAATTTTTATTTTGTGCCAACCAGGTTGATATTTGTTTTTCCGCAGACGGAAATTTTTTTGATAAAGCAAATAAAATAACACCTTCATTATAAAATACGCCTGATAAATTTGTGTTTTCCGGTTTTGCGGTTGTCCAAACAATATCATGTTTGTAAAATATTTTTAAAGTTTCGTTATTTAAAATACCGTCGGTTAAAAACAATCCGTAAGTATCACCGGAAAACAAATTAGAATAGCTTTCCTTGTAGTTTTCCAATAAATTACTTAAATCGTCCTCCCTGTCAAAAGACAATGAACTGTCAGCTGAAATTTCTTCCGATAATAAAGGGAAATACGGTTCACTTGTAATTTCCAATACGGGTTCAAGTTTACCCGAACTTATCAAATTTTCAATTTCCAGACGTAACTGACTTTGCGGGTTTATCCTTGCAACAAATTTAAATTCGTTTGATGTAAGTATTTTATCAAGCGTTTTTTGTGATATTGAATTTAAATCGTCAACAAAAAATACAATGCTTTTATCTTTTGCATATACGTTAATTATACAGAAAACAAAAATGATTATAAATGCAAATAATAGTTTTTTCATGAGTTTTACTTTTTCTTCTCGGATTTAGACTGTTTTGCAGGTTGTTTTGTTTCATCCTGTTTGCTTTCAATTTTGGTCAGCCCGTGTTTTTCTCTTATAGCATTTTCTATTTCAAGTGCAACTTGCGGGTTAGCATTTAAAAATTCTTTAAATTTATCTTTTCCCTGGAATCTTTCTTCTTTATATGTATAGAAAGCACCGGCTTTTTCAATGAAACCGTCATTAACACCTATATCTGTAAGATAGCCGGTTTTATCTATACCGATACCGAACACTATATCAAATTCCGCTTGTTTAAAAGGTGCGGCAACTTTATTTTTTACAACTTTAACCCTAACGGTATTGCCTACAATTTCGTTATTCTTTTTTATTGCTTCTATTTTTCTTATATCAAGACGAACGGAAGAATAAAATTTTAACGCAAGTCCGCCGGGTGTAGTTTCGGGGTTACCCCACATAACACCTATTTTTTGCCTTAACTGGTTAATAAATATTATTGAAGTTTTTGATTTTGAAACGGTAGGAGTAAGTTTTCTTAACCCCTGGCTCATTAAACGTGCCTGAATACCTACGAAAGAATCACCCATTTCGCCTTCAATTTCAGCCCTCGGAACAAGTGCCGCAACGGAATCTATTACTATTAAATCAACTGCACCCGAACGAACAAGTTTATCTGCAATTTCAAGCCCCTGTTCGCCGGAATCCGGTTGAGATATCAACATATTTTCAACATCTACACCCAAATTTGCTGCATAATCCGCATCCATTGCATGTTCGGCATCAATGTAAGCAACTATTCCGCCCTGTTTTTGTGCTTGAGCTGCCATACAAAGAGCAAGTGTAGATTTCCCGGAAGATTCTGGTCCGTAAATTTCTATAATTCTACCCCTGGGAATTCCTCCTATTCCTATGGCTATATCTAAAGGTAAAGAACCTGTAGGTATTACATTATTTACGTCAACTTTTGCATGTTGTTCACCTAATCTCATAATTGCTTCTTTACCGAAATCTTTTTCAATTTGAGATAATGCTAAATCCAAAGCTTTTAATTTTTCGTCTTTACCCATTATTATTCCTCCGAATTTTATTTTTAGAATAATATACAATACATTTGTAGTATTGTCAAGTTTTATTTTTTATTTAAAACTTCCAGCGATTCCCTTGCTATCATAAGTTCTTCGTTTGTAGGGATAACCATAACTTTTATTTTGGAATCACTTGCGGAAATAAATCTTTCTTTGCTGCTTCTTGGTTCATTTAAAGCTTTATCTATTTTTATACCGAGGTTATCAAGCCCTTCACATATTTTTGCTCGTGTTAAGGGTGAATTTTCTCCTATACCTGCGGTAAATACTATACCGTCGATACCGTTAAGTATTCCGTAATAGGCACACAAATATTTTTTGCCGCTGTAACACAACATATTAAATGCAAGTTCGGCTTTTTTATCTCCGGCAAGCATTGCATCTTCAACTTCTCTCATATCACCGCCTGCAATACCGGAAACGGCTGCAACACCGCTTTGTTTATTTAAAAGATTATTTAATTGGTCCGATGTCATTTTAGGATATTTTGCCAATATATGCACAATAACCGCAGGGTCAATATCACCGCACCTTGTTCCCATAACAAGCCCTGCCAAAGGTGTAAAGCCCATAGATGTATCTATAACTTTACCGTTTTTTATTGCCGTTATTGAACTGCCATTACCCAAATGGCATGTAATTAAATTTACTTTATCAACGGGAATATTTAACATTGCCGCAGCTTTTTGTGTTACATATTTGTGAGATGTTCCGTGCATACCGTATCTGCGGACATGGTCCTGTTCGTAATATTCGCTCGGAATTGCATACCTGTAAGCATAGTCGGGCATTGTTTGATGAAATGCGGTATCAAATACCAATACCGACGGAATTCCGGGAAGCATTTTTTCAACCGCTTCTATACCTGCATAATGGTGAGGTGTATGTAAAGGTGCTATCGAATAACATTCTTTCAAATCTTTTTTAACCTGTTCGTTAACAAGAACCGGTTTTGAAAATTTATATCCGCCGTGCACAACTCTGTGCCCGATAACGGCAATTTCTTTTATATCTTTAATACTTCCTGTTTTTTCGTCAAGCAAATCTTTTATTATTATTTGAACCGCTTCAAAATGGTTTGCAACTTTGCATGAAGTTTTTACCTGAGGAACGGTTAAAGTTTGCCTTTTGTAAAATGCCTCTTCAAGCCCTATGCATTCTACAAGCCCCCAGGCAATTTTTTGCTGGTTTTCCATATCAAACAAAGAATATTTTACCGACGATGAACCGCAATTAACAACTAAAACTTTCATTATGTTTCCCCTTTTTTTATAAACTTTTGTTCATTATATCATATTTTAAATTCTTTTTTCGTGTTTTATTTTTTGTAAATAAAAAATACATTAATTGTAAATTGTAAATTTTAAATTATAAATTGTCGTATTAAACTTGCTTTGAAAATTTAAATGTGGTATCATAAACGGATAATACCGCTAAGGAGAAGCAAGTTGTTAAAAAAAATATTTTTTATTTTATCGGCAATTTTATTTATTCAAACAAATTTATTTGCCGTAACCGTTACGGAATTGATAGATACTCCTACATATTCCATTTTGGATTACGGAAGTTATGAAATGCAATTTAGAATTTTTAATAACGGCGGTGTTACGTCCAAAATATCTTTCGGAATTTTTAAAGCTTTAAATTTGGGTGTAAGTTGGGAATTAAGTAATATAGTTGGTGTAGGAAATACCGTAGTTGCCATTCCGGCATTACAAATAAAATTAAATGTATATGAGGGCGATGCAAAGTTTCCCGGTGTTGCCGTAGGTTATGACGGACAAGGATTCTTTTATAATGATTCCAACAGTGAATTTTTACAAAAAGGTAAAGGTATTTATACCGTTATAGGAAAAGAGTTGTTGTTACCCGGGTTGAATTTTAATCTCGGTTTAAATGTAAATGATTTTAAAGAAGTTCGTTTGTTGGGTTTTGTCGGCAGTTCTTATTCAATAGTAGATGACTCTTTTTTGGCTATGTTGGAATATGATAATATAGGAAAAGGAGCCGATGCAAGACTTAATTTAGGTTTTAAATTGTGGGCCACCGAAAATTTCGGTATTGATTTTATATTAAGAAATATATTGACCGGTGATGAGGAAAGATTCGGTTGTGAAAGAATTTTAAGATTAAGTTATTACGGTAGGTTTTAAGAGGTTAAAAAATGAGTGAATTTGCTTTGGATTTTGAACAACCGGTAATAGAACTTGAAAAGAAAATATTAAGTTTAAAAGTTTCTGCCGAACATAGTAAAATAGATTTTTCAAGTGAAATTGCAGACCTTGAAGAGAAAAAAGAAAAACTAAAAAAACGGATATACGGTTCGTTAACTTCATGGCAGAAAATAGCCATTGCACGTCATCCGGACAGACCGTATACTTTGGATTACATTAAATATATCTGTGAAAATTTTGTTGAGCTTCACGGAGACAGGGTATTCGGGGATGACCCCGCTTTAGTTTGCGGGCTTGCTACAATAGATACAAAGCCGGTTGTTGTTATAGGTCATCAAAAAGGAAAAACCATTCAGGAAAATCTTGACAGAAATTTTGCAATGGCACATCCTGAAGGTTACAGAAAAGCATTAAGATTGATGAAATTTGCCGAAAAGTTCAACAAACCTATTATAACTTTTATAGGAACGGCAGGTGCTTATCCCGGGATTGCGGCAGAAGAAAGAGGACAGGCAGAAGCAATAGCAAGAAATTTAAGAGAAATGTCAAATTTAAAAGTTCCGGTAATAAGTATCGTTATAGGTGAAGGCGGTTCGGGTGGTGCACTTGGTATAGGTGTTGCGAACAGAGTTTTAATGCTTGAAAATGCTTACTACTCGGTAATATCACCGGAAGGTTGTGCGGCTATTTTATTTAGGGATGCAACAAAAGCAAAAGAAGCTGCCGAAGCATTAAAAATAACGGCAAAAGACTTATTAAAATTTAAGGTTATAGATGAAATTATACCGGAACCTATCGGCGGTGCTCATATCGACCCTGTTGAAACGGCGATGAACGTAAAAAGAGCGATAAGTAAACATTTAAGTGCTCTTTTACAGATGTCAAAAAAAGAACTTTCACAAGACAGATATAATAAATTCAGAGTTATGGGTGTTTACGAGGAAAATTTAAAAGAAAAAGCAATAAAGAATAAGTCAGCAGAAAAAAATACAAGAAAAATCAGGAGGAAATGAAATGGCTTTAGTTCCAATGAAACAAATTTTAGAGGAAGCAAGAAAAAAGGGCTATGGAGTAGGTGCTTACAATGTTAATAACATGGAGCAGATTCAGGCAATTATGGCTGCAGCTCAGGAAACACAGTCACCGGTTATTATTCAGGCAAGCAGAGGAGCATTAAAATACTCGAATTTTACATATTTGGGATATTTAATGAAAGCTGCCGTTATAGAAAACCCTACAATTCCGGTTGCAATGCACTTAGATCACGGTAATTCTTTGGACAGTGCAAAAAAAGCTATTGATTTGGGCTTTTCGTCGGTTATGATAGACGGTTCATTAAAAGAAGACGGAAAAACTCCTTCCGACTATGAATATAATGTTAACGTAACAAGATCAGTTGTTGAATATGCACATAAATACGGTGTTACCGTAGAAGCTGAAATAGGAAGATTAGGCGGAATTGAAGACGGAGTAGGTTCGGGTTCCGCACATATTACCGATCCTAAAGAAGCCGAACAGTTTGTAAAAGATACCGGTGTTGATGCACTTGCAATTGCAATAGGAACATCGCACGGTGCTTATAAATTCAAAGGTGCAAAAGTTTTGGCATTTGATGTTTTGGAAGAAGTTAGAAAACTTATAGATATTCCTATAGTTCTTCACGGGGCATCATCGGTTCCTAAAGAATTGATAGATGCAGTAAATAAATACGGCGGAAAAATGCCGGGTGCGGAAGGTGTTCCAATGGAACATTTACAAAAAGCAATTAAACTCGGTGTTCAAAAAATTAATGTTGATACCGACGGGAGACTTGCAATGACGGCTACTATCAGAAAAGTATTTACCGAAACCCCGGAAAAATTTGACCCGAGAGATTATTTAGGTCCTGCAAGAACGGCACTACAAGGTTTGATAGCAAGTAAAATGAAAGCTTTCGGTACAGCAGGCCATGCCGGAGATTATGCTCCTATGACATTGGAAGATATGAAAAAAATATATAAATAAATTTGACATTTTGTTGATACTCTGTTATAATTCAATAATATAAGTGTAAGAAGTTGATATAATTTTGGAAAGGGGTGCTGTTTATGGCAAGTTATGAAATTAACAAGATTGCAGTAGGTTCTTTGGTTAAAAGTTTTCCGATAGTGTTTGCATTGCTTGGTACCTTAATAGGAATTTTTACGTTCTTTATTTTCCCTACAGAATTGGCTTCTAATTTAGGTTTCGGTGCAAGAATTCTTTCTTGGTTGATTTTTATAGTTTTGTATACGGCTATAATGTCAATAGGTTTGGTTGTTGTTGCTGCACTTTTTAATCTTGTTGCAGGCAAGTTGGGAAAAGGCATTGTTGTAAACTTGGAACAATCTGAAGAATAAATACAATTTGTTTAAAACACAATTTGTTGTCGGTTAACTAACCGGCAACAAATTGTGTTTAATATCCTTTAAAGGTTTTTTAATGGGTATCCGCTTTAAATTTACTCTATACATTTCAATCCTTTTATTGTTTGTTATAGTCGGTGTTTCTTATACTATTTTTGTAGCACAAAAAGAGTTCCTTACATATCAGTTTTCTCAATCAAGAATGAAAACATTAAAAAGTTTTTATTCAATGTGTTATCAGGCATCAAAAGTAAAAGATGATTTGCAAATTCATAATGCGATAAAATATTTAATAAAAACTTATAACCCGTCTGTTGTATATGCCGGTTATGTAAATCAAAATAACATAGTTATGTACTCATCAAGAGATAACAATAGAAATATTGACAGTGAATTTCGGCAAAGAATAAAAAAAGTCGACACGAAATTATCCAATAAATATTTATCATTAAGCGGTGAAAATATTAATGAATATTGTATTCCGTTAAATGTTTCAAATAAAAATACTGGAACTTTTATTGTCGGTTTTTCACAAGATGAAATGCAAAAGCAAATAGATGCCGGAATTTCCACAATGACTTCGGAGATAAAAAAAGTTGCAATAGTAGCAATAATATTGGGAATTCTTATAGCAAATTTTTTAGGTTACAGATTATCGAAACCGTTAAATTTATTAACAAAAACCGCAAAGCAAATTGCCGACGGTAATTTGGATGTTGAAGTTTCTTCAAACAGTAAGGATGAAATAGGAGTTTTATCTCAAAGTTTTAACAATATGGCAAAACAGTTGAAGGAACTTGATTCAATGAAAGACAGTTTTGTTTCAAGCGTATCTCATGAACTTCGTTCTCCGTTATCTGCAATAGACGGATATTGTAATCTTTTAATTGATAATATAAATAAAGGCAGTTCTAAAGAACAGCAATTAAAAGGTTTAAATATAATAAAACAGGCAACAATACGGCTTACTAATTTTATAAATAATATTTTGGATTTGGCAAAAATAAAAGCTAATAAACTTGAAATTAAAAAAGTTGATGCCGATATTTCCGCTGTTATAAATGAAATAGTTTCCTTATTTAAACCTTTGGCATTACAACAGAATAAAAATATTATTTATGAAAGTGTTAATCAACATGTAATTGTTAATATTGATATTGAAAGAATAAAACAACTTGTTACAAATTTGATAGGTAATGCAATGAAATTCACAAAAGCAAACGGGAATATAATATTGACGTTGTTTCCGGAATCTTCCGGATACGGAGAGGATTATCTTGAGGTTTGGGTTAAAGATGACGGTGTCGGTATTCCTAAAAGTCAGGTGGATATGATATTCAAAAAATTTTTCCAAGTTAAAGACAGTGAATTTAAAAGACCGAAAGGGACAGGGTTAGGATTAACGATAGTTGCGGAAATGATAAAACTGCATAACGGTTATATTTGGGCGGAAAGCGAACTCGGCAAAGGTACTGTTTTTAAATTTGTTTTACCGAAAAATTAGAATACCGAAAGAACCTAAGTAAATTTGCAAAGCAAATTTTAAGGATAAATTATGATTAAAAACACTATTGTAATAGTTGATGATGATGATAGCATAAGGGAATTGGTAGGAGATTTGCTTGAATTTGAAGGTTTTAGAGTAATAAAATGCGCCGACACCGACGACGGCTATAAAAAAATTTTGCAATATAAACCGGACTTAATTTGTTTGGATGTAAAAATGCCACAGATAGGCGGGGTGGAACTTTGTCGTATTATAAGACAAACTCCGTCAATAAAACATATACCGGTAATAATGTTGACAGTTGAATCTACCGAGCACGATAAAGTAACCGGCTTAACCGTAGGTGCCGATGACTATATTACAAAACCTTTCAGTAACCAGGAATTGCTTG
>ONEP01000177.1 GCA_900316875.1 Candidatus Ruminimicrobium bovinum | reverse complement strand
TAGAAAATGGGTAATTTGGTATTTTGAAAATATCCAACATACAGGTGAGATAAAACCACATTACAATATTGTAATTCCGATAACAGAAAATAAAAGTATATTGTTTTGTTTAATCACTTCAAAAGTAGAAAAGATAAAAAGATTTTATGCTAACAAACAAGAAAAAAACAGTTTAATAGAATTATCAAATAAAGATTTAAGTTGTTTAACAAAAAATAGTATTATAAATTGTAATGTTCCGAAATTAGTATCCAAAGAAGAATTGTGTAGGGTAACAAGAAATTTCAAAGAAATAAAAAATGTTCAAATATCGAGACAATTAAAAGATAGAATACAAATTGCGATATTAGAAAGCCCGGTAGTAGAACAAATTATAAAAATTTTAATAGACACTACTTTATAACCTAAACAAAAACCAATATTGAATACGAAAAATAAATTATGACGATATGGTAAAATACAACCCTGCATTTATAAGTTCAGCATCGGTACATCCAAACAGAGAACAATTTTTCAAGAGATACAAAAATGAAGAACTCAACAAACTAATCCCTGAACTCCTCAACGAAAAACCTTTAGTCCTCAAAATTTTTAGAAAACTCCTCAAAAAAATTTTTAAATAGTAGATTTTCAAATAGCAAACCTCCCTTGAATTTTATAAAATATCAATTATTATGAAAAAAATGTTTTTTAAATTTTTTATACGATGGAAGGTGAATTTAATAAATATTTGATAAAACAATACAAATTTATTATAATATAGTAGTTTGGTAATGAGACCAATGGAGAAATTTATGAAAAATTTAGTTTCTAATGAAAACAATATTGAACAGAAAATTTTTGTAATAAGGAATCAGCGAGTAATGATAGATTCCGATTTAGCTAAATTGTATGGAGTAAAAACTAAAAGATTAAATGAAGCTGTTAAAAGGAATATTAAACGATTTCCTGAAGATTTTATGTTTCAATTAACTGATGAAAAACAAAGTGAACTGGTCGCAAATTGCGACCACCTCAAAAATTTAAAATATAGTTATCAAAATGCTTATGCTTTTACCGAGCATGGTGTAACAATGCTTGCAAGTGTTCTTAATAGTGATAGGGCTATTGAAATCAATGTACAGATAGTAAGAACATTTATTAAATTAAGACAATATGCAATTAATAAAGATTTGAATAAAAAAGAAATAAATGAATTAAAACAAGTACTATTGTTACACATAGAAAATTCCGATAACAGATTTGCTAAACACGATGAAGCAATAAGAAGAATAGTATCAGTATTAAATAATTTTATAAAACAGCCAAAAAGAGCAAGAAACAAAAAAATTGGATTTGATTTAACAAAAAAATAATATTGAATATGAAAAAATAAATTATGCTGATATGATAAAATACAACCCTGCATTTGTAAGTTCTGCTCCTATGCACCAAATCGAGAAAAATTTTTTAAAAGATATAAAAATGAAAACTTAAACAAACTAATCCCAAAACTCCTCAACGAAAAATCATTATTATTCAAAATTTTCAAAAAGATTATTAAAAAAATTTTAAGAAAATAACTAAAAAAAACTTTTTTGCAGAAGTTGATTATATTGAAGCCTACAAAAGAATTCTAAATTTTGTAAAAAACTTTCGGTAATTCTTGCTCTCTCCTTTTGAAATAAGTTGTTTTACTTTTTAATTCGTTCTTTTAATGTTTTTATTCTATTTATTACGGGCATTATATCATAATCAATATTTGTAGGATTAAAAAAGTCTAATACTGCAGAGATACTATCTTGTAGAAACATTATTGTATAAATTGAAGTTTCTTCTCTTAATAGTCTTAATAAATTTTTGTCACCTATATCAATGGTTTTCATAAGAGAATGACTATATGTACAAAGATCTGTATATATTACATCATAAAATTCTTTAAAATAGACTTCTTTTGCTCTATCACTCAAAGATTTACTTTTGTTATAGTCATTACTATAACTTCTATTGATAAAATCATTACATAAATCCTCAGCCCATTTTTTATCTTTAATGTGTTCTGGATGATGAAAAATATAATGAATATTAACAAAGTTTTCAAATAATGTTCTTAATGCTATTATAGAAATTATAATACCACCATTTAACATGTTTTCTATTATTTCAAGAGCAATGCTTTCTTGTGTGACAAGAAGAGTATTGATAGCTATTGTTGAAAGTTTTTCATTTCTAACATTACTAACTTTTTTTAGTAATAGCCCTATAATTTTAACATGTTCTTTAAATATTTCTTTTGATTCTTTTATAATTGATAATGTGTCTTTATCTATAGGAAATAACATAAACTCATTATACAAAATTTATTGTAGTGAAAAATATCTTAAAAAATCGTTAATTGTTAAATTTATAGGATATAAAATACTTCTTTAATTTGGTAAAATAGTGAAAAACACAAATAAGTTTTATGGAGAAAAAATGTTGTTTTCTGAAAAATTTAATGTGCTTGAAGAAAAAAAATAAAAATGAATAACAAAAAAAATAAATTTTATGAAATAATAGAAAGTTCAATATTTAAATATTTTGTGTATTTAATAACTATATGCTTATTGGCACATTTGAATGAAGATATTAAAAAAATTTTTGTTTATTTAGTATATGAACATTTTTATTTTTTGATGGCTTGTGTGCTTCTATTATTATTACTAATCGATGTGCCGTATGCAAGAACAAAGTATAAAAAATATATTAATAAAATTTTAAAAAAACATATTCTTTTTTCTATTTATATAATTCTATCTTTTATTATAATAAAAGAAAAAGTTATATTTGCACAAATATCATTTATAGTCGTAATATTTATTATTCCAATAATTGAAATAATTAAAAGCTCTATAAATAAGAATAAAAATAGAGATAAGTTAGATAATCAAAAAATTATAATAGATTCAGATAAACCTATAACAAAAAGAGTTCAAGATTTTTTAGATAGATATCCTTTTATAGAAAGCCTCAAAAATATTTTATTAAAAAATCAAAAATTCTCTACAAATGAAGGTTTTGTTTTAATTTTATCTGCAAGTTGGGGAGAAGGAAAAACAAGCTGCCTTAATTTATTAAAAGAAGAATTAGCTGAAGAAAGAGAAAGAAATCCTTTTTATTTTATAGACATAAATCCATGGTTTAATGATACTACAGAGAAATTATTAAATGCCATTTTTGGCGAAATAAATCATTTTGCAAAAACAAACTCTCCTCATATTTCTTTAGAGAATCAGTTTGACGAAATTGTAAAACTTTCAAATCTTAAATTAGGTAGTATAGAGCTACAATTAGATAAATTTACGGAAAACAAGAATATACAAAATAAAATAAAAGAAATTGGTGATATTTTAAGACAATATAAAAAAAGAATAATAATTACTATAGACGATATAGATAGATTAGATAAAAATCATATATTATATATATTGCAAACTGTTCAAATGTTTAAGCAATATACAAATATTATTTTTATATTAAGTTATAATTCTGCAAAAGTAGAAGAAATATTATGTGAGAGTTCTGATTCTTGTTTTACTGACAAAACAATTTATAAGAATTTATACTATAAAAATTATCTTGAAAAAATAGCCTCTGTCATAATAGCATTACCGAAAATAGAGGATATTAATATACATAATATTTTATTTGAAAAAATAAATGATATTTTAGAAGAAGAACAAATGCCTAAAATAAACAGAGGAGACTTTGATTTTTATATCGCAACATCAAGATTTAAAACTATAAGAGATATTAAACGGTTTTGCAATACTTTTTTTATATCTTATGCACAAGTAAAAAATGAAGTTAATGTTTTTAATTATATAAATATTACTACATTGTTTGTGTTTTATCCAGAACTTTATAATGAAGCTTGGAAAAATCAATATAAGTGGTTTAAAGTTGAAGATAAACAAAATGATGCTGAACAAATAAAACTTATAAAACAATATTTTAAAAATATAACAGAAAGATATAATGAGGAAGATATTGAAAATATAAATGAATTAATAACATTAATCAGTCCAACTTACGAAAAAATTCCAGCAAAAGCAGGTAAACATTACTTGAAAATGGCAAATAAAGGAGCTAAAAGTTATTTTGTAGATGATAGATATTTGCAATATTATTTTACTCATAATTTTTCAAAAAATAGAATACCAGATAAAATTTTAGATGAGAACTTACAATATTTTTTTAATGAAAAAGATGAGAAAACAAGAGAAAAAAATATATTAGATTTTATGAATGAGTATTCTTCTAAGATATCTGATATTTTTAGATATTTGAATATTTATTGTGATGATAAATATTATAATTTGATTAAACAAATAATATTAATATTTGCAAAAAATTCTTTCGAATTAACACAAAATTTTTCAGAAATCACAGAGTATATTTGTAAAATAATATCAAAATTGAAAAAAGATAAAATAATAGAAATAAATAATTTTTTAATAGAGATAATAAATATATCCTCGTCAATATCTTTTTCTATAGAAATATATGAAACATTAAATTCATACAACGAAAGTTTATTAAATAATGATATAAATAAATTACTGGATGATAAAATTTCAAATGATATAGAAAAAGCTTTAGAATGTTTTAAATATGAACAGTATACGAAATATATTTACACTTGGATACGGAAATATTATGTTATACGAGTATCAGAAATTGTAGATATCATAAATTTAAAACCAGAAGATTATATATTAATTAAACAAAAAGTAAAGAAAGCATTACATTATATTAAAGGTAATATTGAATATTTTATGATATTTATTGGCAAAAATTTAGAACAAACTATAAAAAATTATCGTGATGACAATACGTTTGAACATCATTATTTTAGTAATTTTATATATTTAATTGATATATGGGGAAATGATACTATTTTGGATATGTTAAGTAATTTTCTTAATAATGGTAATGGATTAAATTATGATAAAAGAATTGATAAATTAAATGAATTGTATAGAATTACACTATCTGATAAAAAAATAAAACAACTTGTTAAAGAACATGAAAGAATATTTCTGCATAAGATAGTTATTTATGATTTAATTAAAGATATAAATGTTAAAAATTTTGTTGTTGAAAAAGAGAATAAAGATTTTGATTTTTCATATACATATAACGATATAAAGTATTTAGTTGAAATTAAATATGGTAATAATTTTAATTTTAATGGTATTATAAAACAATTAATTAATTATATTGATAAACAAAAACAACAAGTTGCATTTTTATATTTAGTGGTTGATACGGAAGAAAAAAAATTAAAAATGAAAAAAGATTTAGATGTTCTTGTTTCTAAAATAGATTATAAAGACAAATTTATATTTAGAATTGAGATAAAAAAGAATTTATTAGAAAAATATTAATTTTTAGCCTTTTTTCTTACAATAATAAATTTACCAAATAGTCAACATATCATATAAATAGTAAAATAATACATCTTAAATAAAATTTGGTAACAACTAATATGTCTAAGCAGACGGATTTAAAAATATCTCCAGATATAAAAAAGCCTAAAAACTATAGAGATACTTTAATAATTGTAGGTAATGGTTTTGATATTTGGCAGGGGTTGCATACCGGTGCTGGAGATTTTAATCGTTATTTTAGACGACATCAATCTGAAATTTTGAAAAAATTAAATATTCTACCTGTTGAAATGAGAGAAGGGGACGGCCCTATAGAATATGGAACATCATTGGATATGATTTATGGTGCATCCACCGGGGAATTTAAAATTTATTCGGATTTTTGGTACGAATTTGAAGAAGCTTTAGGTGATATGGAAGAAGAAAGTATTATTCGTTTTTTTGGAACAAAGCCAAGTGATATTGAAGATATTCGTAGGCATACAACAAATGCTTGGCATATTTTAAAATATGTTGTTCCTCACTGGATACAAACTGTTTCTATTCCCAAATCTCCATTACCTTTTGTTTTTCCTTCAACATGTTTGTTTTTAACATTTAATTATACTTTAACTTTGCAAAAACGGCAGAATATAGACAAAAGTAATATTTACCATATTCATGGGTGTGTTAAGCATCCGGAATCCATTATTTTTGGACATAATAGTTGTCCTCAAAAACCTCAAGACTTTGATATAAGAGTTTTTGGCGGTTCATTTAAAGCAGGACACTATTTATTAGAATTACTTCATAAAACCGATAAGAAAATAGCAACACGAATTAGGGATTACAAAAAATATTTGCATAATTATCATTATTTACTGAGAGAAATTCGTAATATTTATATTGTTGGGCATTCCTTAGGAAAAATTGATGCTGATTATTTTAAATTTTTACGAAAGTCTGTTTGTCCTAATGCAAAATGGCATATTAGTTATTTTTCGGAAGAGGATAAAAAACGAGCTGAAACATTAATGCATCATCTCAAAATTCGTTCTAAACAATATGAATTATACCCATCGATAGACAAATGTTTACAACCATTTATGTGTTCAATAGAAAATAAAAAAAATTAGTTTTTCTTATCTGTTCCACCCACCTTGATTAATAAAAATAGTTGAAGGGTTGAAGGCTTGAAATGTTGAATTGCAGTTGTTGCCAATTTTCCGTCGGATTTTAAAGCTATTTTAATTTGATAAACAAACATTGTTATGATCTAAAGAAAGATAATATTCTGATGAATTGTAAAAAAAAATGTCATTGACTTTTACATCTTGTATATAATATAATACGGGTGTCAAGCAAGCATTGATAGAAGTTTAATGACTTCTAAGCTTGCTTGATTTTTTTTATGATTTATATTATACTAATGGTGCAAGTGGGACAGTGACTTCAGTTTTATGACTGATGTGTCCCGCTTGTTTTTTTATTTGCTTCTAACACATCATATAAATGAACAATTTGTGGTTTTTCTTCACTTTCTCCTATATATTGTTCGGTATGCAATACTATTTTATATATTTTATTACCAATTTTCACTTTGCTTATAAAATAATGATATTTTGCTATATTTGGTTTCTTATCCGGTTTGGTATTTCTCTTAGATGTTTCATAAATAGAATTGTTTATTAATTCTTCTAACCCCATTATATATTTGTTGTGTCTATGCATGGTTGATTTTGATATAATTGTTCTTTTACTACTATTTATAATGTGTTCTCTTTTCTTTCTATTACCTCTCACATCAATAAACCAATCAGGGGAAAGTGTTGCAAATTTGGTAGCTTCGTCTACTAATTTTTTTACATAAGCTCTTACTTCTTGAAGTGTTGGTGTTGTTTTAAATTTATTCGTCCAATCCAATATTGGCGGTTCATCGGATTTATAAGAGGATATTTCTTCATTGAAATTTAATAATATTTCCGTGTTTTCTTTTTGAAATTGTTTAAAAATATATTCAGCTTCTTCTTCGGTTAAAATTATGTTTTTCTCTTCGGCAAAATTTTTAATAAAATCAATTGTTATTTCATAATAAGGAATATATAGTGACGAAATTTCTTTTTTGAGTTGTTCTAAATTTTGTGTGTTCATTTTATTTTGTTGTTTGTTAAATATTTTTTGTTATTATACCATAATTAAAACTATTCCACAGAATTTATCCAACAAAAATCAATAAAGAATTAGGTTGGCTTCCCGAAACAAAATTTGCAGACGGCATTAAAAAAACAATTGACTGGTACATAAACAATCAATCGTGGTGGCAACCCATAATAGACGGCGAATACAAAAATTATTACGCAAAAATGTATGGAAAAACTGAAAATTAAAAATTTTGCAAAGCAAATTTTTGGTTATAGGTTTATATGGTTATGAGATTATAGGTTCATAACTGTAGCTGAGAACTATATTATTTGATATGAAGTTTGATTAAAAAATAAGAATTAAATTTTAAATTATTTTAATTCCCGTATCGATTATTTCTCTAACAAAAGGATTTGTTTTATTAAAATCATTGATGGTAAAAGGATGAGGTTCTATTCTTAAATCTAGATTTCTTCTTAATTTCATTAAATACACCATATCATCAACAGGATCTCCAATAAAACTGTTTGAAACCACAGCGACATCAATATCACTATCTTCAGTAGCTTTATTTGTTACATAAGAACCGAATAAATAAACATTCTTTACTTTTATATTTTTTTTTAAAAGTAAAGCATATTTTCTAACAATATTTTTTATTGTTTTTAAATTTGTTTTTTTAGCCATAATCTTATTTCTTCTATTTTCTTTTTCTGTTCATTTGAATATTTTGGAGTACATCTCTTATAAAAAGATAATTTATAATCTTGATATCTTGCATTTATATTAAAGCTTGTTATTTCATCTAAGATATCTTGTTGCTCTTCGGTTAAAACGAGGTTTGCTCTATTTGCTAAAGACAATAAATCATGAATTTTCGGTACTGCAACATTTACTCCATTAGCTTTAACAAATAAAGCTTTCAATAACTTTTCTATTACAAGATGCCCGATAAACAGAGACCAATGGTAATCTTTGGATTTAAACATATTTTGCATTGTTTTAAAATCCATATCGGAACTATTAACCCAAAATTTTATTAAATCTTCTTTTCTCATACTTAGATTATAGCATATTTAAAAATATTAAACTATTGTTTGTATTGTTAAAGTTTTAATAAATTCTTTTACATAAGTTGATTAAATTTAATCCCTCAAAAGAATTTTAAAGTTTAGTGAGCTCCGAAAACTTAAATAACCTAATCCCCAACCCTCCTCAACGAAAAACCTTTAGTCCTCAAAATTTTTAGAAAACTCCTAATCTTGATGCATAGATGCATAGAACTCCCAACCACAAACTAAAAATATACCAATTTTGTTGGAAAACAATACTATTCCTAACCACCCCCAAATTTTTATAAAAGAACAACAAAACCAATGATATTGCTTTTATGATAAAATAATGATAAAATAATGATAAAATAATGATAGAGAGGATATTATGATAAAAATAAGACCGGTATCGGATTTAAGGAATAAATTTCCGGAAATTGAAAAAATTGTAAATAAAGGCAATCCTGTATATCTTACAAAAAACGGATATGGCTCAATGGTAGTTTTAAGCTTAAAACAGTATGAAGAACTTGTTCAAGATATAGAATTTAAGTTGGATGAGGCAGATATTCAAGCACAAAAAACAGATGTCCGTTATAAGCATAAAGATGTTTTTAACAGAATTAGAAAAAGAGTAAAAAAATAATGAATAAAAACTATAATGTTATATACCTGCCACTTTTTGAGAAAGATTTATCGGAAGCGGTTGACTATATATCAATTAATTTAAAAAGTCCCCAAGCAGCTTTAAAGTTAATAGATAAAGTTGAAAAAGCTATAATGAAAAGACTTTCCGCACCGAAGGCATTTGAACCTTTTATTTCCAAGAAAAAAAGGAAAGAGCAATATTACAGAATATATGTAAATAATTTTACTATATTTTATGTTGTTATAGGTAACACAATGGAAGTAAGAAGGTTCGTTTACAGCAGAAGACATCTTGAAGAATTAGTATAATCAATTCAAAAACCATTATATATCTTGTAGTTTCTATTCTTTTTAAATTATCTTATTTTCTTGGTGAACAAAAAACTTTTCAATTTCACTGAACATTAAAAAATTTTTATTTATATTAATGATATTTTTTGAGGGGGGAAAGTTTTATTTTTTATTGACTTTTGAAATCTTTTGAGCTATAATTAGTTTAGAGATTGGAAGATGTCCTAGAGGATAAATTTTATCGTTATAGGTCTTGATAAAGTCTTCCAGTCTCTTTTTTATTTCTACTTCATGTAAATACAGTCCTTGTCTATCAATTCCATTTTTTATAATAACTTCTTCTATATATCTTACGGTTCCTATTTTTATCGGTGCTATTATTACAAAAGTATTCCAATTTCTGCTTTTCCATTTTTTTTCTCTACTAAATATTTTCCCATACATTATTACTTCAGGAACAGCGATAAATGCACTTGCTTTTATTGCCCCAACCCCATGTGCTATATCATCCTTAACCCCTTCCAAATCTAACGAAACTTCACCAAGTTCTTTGTTTATTACTTTGCCGTTAAACTTTTCTTTGTAATATTTTGGAACTTTTATAGTAAGTTTTACTCCGTCCCTTTGAAATTCTTTCCCGGTTAATATTTTTACCGGCTTTCCGAGTAAAGCAAATCCTATCGCCTGTCTTATTTCTTTAGGAGCATGTTTTATATATTCTCTTATTTCTTTCGGTAATTTTGAATAATAATTTATTCCTTTTTTCTTTAATTCGTCTAAGTTTTTATAATCACCAAAATATTTTTTTATCTCTGTTTTGGTTATTTCTTTTTTCGAGCCGTATTGTTCAATTTCTTCTTTTAATTCAACTTGTTTTAAGTGTAATTTATCATATTCTTTTTCTATTAATTCTAATATCTGTAAATAGATTTCATTTTCTCTTTTTGTCATTATTTTGTCCTAAATATTATGAAGATTATTTTTATTATACCATAATTTAAAAACTCTTCAATAGGAATTGATTATATTTAAAATTATGAGAGATTTTTAAAGTTTAATGAGTTCCGAAAACTTAATTAAATTAATTCCTCAACCCTCCTCAACGAAAACTTTTAATCTTCAAAGTTTTTAAAAAACTTAGCAAAAAAAATTTTGCAAAAGTTGATTGTATTGAAAACTACAAAAGAATTTTAAAGTTATTTATCCAACAACCAATCTATGATATTTATTTGTTGTATTCCGTTGTGTGATATTAGTGGCTTTTCATCCGCAGTTATTAGAAACTTTTGATTGTTATCTTTTATATTTTCTAACGGTTTTAATTCTCTTTTTAATGTCTTTTCATTTGTAACGGTTTCTGCAACTTGATAATATTGAGTAATTCCATTTTTTATTGCAATGAAATCCACTTCATTGCTGTTAACTTTACCAATATATATTTCATAATTTCTTCTTAAAAGTTCAAGATAAACTATGTTTTCCAAATTTCTTCCAAAATCTTGTTTTTTACTACCTAAAATAAATCTTTGCAATCCTAAATCCGGAACATAATATTTTTCTGCTGTTTTTAAATATTGCTTTCCTATTATATCGTACCTGTTAACTTTATATAGAACAAAACTATCTATCATTGCAGTTAAATAATTTTCTACGGTTGGCGATGATATTTTTCTTCCTGCAGATGTCATAGTATCACTGATTTTTTTACTTGAAAAAATATTACCTACATTATAAAACATAAATTTTATTATACTTTCTAACATATTTACATCATTTATTTTTTTTCTTGAAATAATATCTTTTAATACAACAGCATTATATATTGCACTTAAATAATCGTTTATATACTGTTGATTTTCATTAAATTCCAAAATATATGGAAAAGAACCTTGTTGCATATACATTCTGAATTTACGAGTTAAGTCTGTTTGTTCTTTGAAATAAGACATATATTCTTTAAAAGATAAAGGTAACATTTTTATCTCTATATATCTGCCGGAAAGAAGTGTGGCAAGTTCTCCGGAAAGCAAATAAGCATTCGAGCCCGTTATATAAATATCAACATTAGATTTAAGATATAAACTGCTTAAAGCTTTTTGAAATCTATCTACATTTTGAATTTCGTCTAAAAATATGTAGTTTTTTCTGTTTGGAATAATTTTTTTGTTTATATAACTTAATAATGCTTTATAATCTGTTATATTATCATACATGCTATCGTCGAAGTTTATACTGATAATTTGTTTTGCAGAGATTTTGTTTTTTAATAAATATTCCTTAAAAAGTTCAAGCAATGTTGATTTCCCACATCTTCTTATACCGGTAACAACTTTTATTAACTGTTTATCTTTAAAAGCTATAAGTTTATTTAAATAATCTTCTCTTTGTATCATTGTATATCCTCTTATATTTTGATTATATACATTATTATAAACTATTTTTTTTATGTTTTAAAGTTTTTAAAATGTATTTTAAAAACTTATAGATTTTAGGGTTGTTTTTTAAACCTAATTTAAAAATATCAAAATAAAAAGAAATAAGAATTCTTCAAAAGATTTATAACGATGAGTAATGGATGTATGGATGAATTGAGATATGGAAACTATAAAAAGAAAAATTTAAATAAATTAATCTCAGAACTCCTCAACGAAACCCCTTTAGTCGTTAAAATCTTTAGAAAACTCCTAAAGAAAATTTTTAAATAATCAATTTCATCTTTTTATTTTTGCCGTTTCCATACATCCATACTTCCATGCCTCCATCCCTCTTCTGTCTATATCAATCTTCTTTGTGAACAAAATCCTATTTCTACCAACCATATGTTTTATAAAACACCAGCCATTATGAGCAAAGGAAGAATATTGCTTTTATAGATTTATCACTTGATATTTTATTAAAATTCGTGTAAAATGGAATTATGTTCCAAATTACACGAACTTTTTTGTTTTAAAGGAGTATTGTTATGTTGCAAAGAACTTTAGCTAAAACAATAAAAAAAATATCTAATACTTTTCCTGCATTACTTGTTACAGGTCCAAGACAAGTAGGTAAAACAACTTTATTGGAAATGTTATCTTCAAAAAAAAGAAGGTATGTTTCTTTGGATAATTTTGTAGATAGAGAACTTGCAAATAAAGAGCCGGAACTTTTTTTACAAAAATACAAACCGCCTATAATTATAGATGAAATTCAATATGCTCCTAAGCTTTTTACATATATAAAAATTTATATAGATAAACATAAAAATTCTAATGGCTTATTTTGGCTAACAGGTTCACAAAAATTTGAATTAATGCAAGGAATACAAGAAACATTAGCCGGCAGAATAGCAATTATAGATTTATTGGGTTTT
Organism: Candidatus Ruminimicrobium bovinum; assembly: GCA_900316875.1. GTDB lineage: Bacteria > Elusimicrobiota > Endomicrobiia > Endomicrobiales > Endomicrobiaceae > Ruminimicrobium > Ruminimicrobium bovinum. Next base: position 9,671 of record ONEP01000177.1, on the reverse strand, counting down.
TCTTATAAAGAAATTAATAAAATACCGAATGAAAGTAAACCTTTTTTAGTAAATACTGATTGGATAAAAAATAACATATCAATATTTTATAATAAAGATATTACCGATTTATATAAAACAATATGGAATGGCTTTTTTCCAAGATTAATAAATACAAAAAATAGAAATAGAGAGATTTTTTACAGAAGTTATATACAAACATATATAGAAAGAGATGTTAAAGAAGATTATTCTATAAGCAATGATATTACATTCTATAATTTTTTAAAAGCTGTTGCAGCAAGAACAGGGCAACTGTTAAATTATCAAGATATGGCGAGAGATTTAGAAATTGATAACAAAACAGTCAAAAATTGGCTTGCTGTATTAGAAAGATCAGGCCTTATAAAGTTACTTTATCCGTATTATAACAATATTACAAAAAGAATTATAAAAACACCTAAATTATATTTTTTAGATACAGGTTTATGTGCATATTTAACGGGTTGGAATAGTCCTAATGCATTAGAAACAGGTGCAATGAATGGAGCAATACTTGAAACTTATGCTTTTACAGAAATATTAAAGAGTTACTGGCATAATGGGAAGGAACCGGAAATATATTTTTATAGAGATAATGACCAAAAAGAAATTGATTTTATATTGGAACAAGATAATACTTTATATCCTATAGAGGTAAAAAAAACTACAATGCCGCAAAATGTAACAAAACAGTTTAATGTTCTAAATAATTTAAAGAAAAATATAGGAATAAAATGTATTTTGTGTTTAAGTAACGAAATTAAACCTATAACAAAAGATATTTATGCCATCCCTATTTGGAATATATAAAAATAATAAAACATCAATCATTATGAATAAATAAAAAATAATGTTTTGGTAAATGTTTTTTTATAAATTTATTAGGAAAAATATGAAAATTTTTCAAACTCAACTTTCTCTACAAATATTCATTATAACTATTAAATTGATTCAAATAGTATCAAAGAAAAAACTTTTAAAAAATAAATTTACCCGAAACGAAAAATGAAAATTAAAAAAATTTGTTGAACAAATTTTTAGCTGAGAGCTGATGAGCTGAGCAGCTGAAAAGTTTAACGACAAACTACAACGACAGATACATTCACTTCGTTCAGTATGACAAACTGAAACGACAGGTTATCGAGTTATGGGATTATAAGTTTAACGACGAAACGGCATAACGGAAGCTGATACACTTATTCCGGCTAAGTAGCCGGTAGAAAATGCTGCTTGAAGGTTAAAACCGCCCGTAGGAGCATCAAGGTCAAGAATTTCACCGCAAAAATATAAATTATCAATCAATTTTGACTTCATTGTTTTCTGTTCAACTTCGTCAATACAGACTCCGCCTTTTGTTATTATGGCTTCGTTTATACTTCTTGTAGATGTAACCGAAAATTTCATATCGGTTAAAGCAGTTAAATAATTTAATCGTTCTTCTTTATTTACCGCCGAACATTTTTTTGTTAAATTTATTTTTGCATATTTCATAAAAACATCTATCATTTGAACAGGTAATAACTCTTTTAACATATTTTTAACGGTAATACTGCCGAAATTATTTAATTCGCGTATTAAGCGTTTGTCCAATACTTCTTTTGTTAAAGCCGGTTTTAAATTTAATGATAAAAAAACTTCTTTTTTCTCTGATAAAAGTTTATAAATTAAAGAACTGATATTTAGAACGATAGGTCCCGTTGCACCGAAAATTGTCCATTCCATATCGCCGAATATTTTTGTTATCTCTTTATTGTTTGCAAAAACCGTAATTTCAACATTTTTTAATTTTAAACCGTTAAGCTGTTTTAGATAAGGGGAATTTATTACTATCGGCACAAGCGCCGGTGACTGGGAAATAATTGTATGCCCCAATTGTTTTGCAAATTTATATCCGTCACCTGTTGAACCCGTATTCGGATAAGATAAACCTCCGGTAGCTAAAATATAATTTTGTGCCTGAAAAAATTCACCGTTTTCCAATACAATTTCTTTGATTTTATTTGAATTTTTTGCAATATTTTTTACAGGGGATGAGGTTTTTATTTTTACGTTATTATCTTTTGCATATTTTATCAATGCATTTACAACAGCATTGGCATCATCGCAACAGGGAAAGTATCTTCCGCCGCGTTCAAGTTTTGTTTCTACTCCGTATTGTTCAAGCAGGGTAAGAATATCGGAACTGAAGAATTTATTAAAAGCACCGTATAAAAATTTTCCGTTTTGCCCGAATTCCGATATAAATTCTTTAATATTTGCACTGTTTGTTATGTTGCATCTGCCTTTTCCGGTTATTGAAAGTTTTATTGCCGGCCTTGATTTTTTTTCAAGCAGACAAACCGATTTTCCTGTTTTGGCTGCCGTCGATGCGGCAATTAAGCCGGATGCACCTGCACCTATAACAATAACATCAAAACTATTCATATTTATTTTTGATTTCTTTTACCAACTTATCTATATTGGAATATAATTGATTTATATCGTTTGTATCGTTGATAAAAATAATATCCGCCATTTTGCAACACAATGCAACCTGCTGTCCCGAGCCGGAACTTTGGGCTTCTTTTTTTTCAAGTTCAACAAATTTTTCAAGTGTTGCAGGGTCACCGGGTCTTTTTCTTTTTTGCATTCTTTCAAAACGAATTTGTTGAGGAGCATCTACATTTATAAGGACAAACCCTTCTATTGTTTTTAATTTTTCAACTTCTTTTGTGTGTCTTATTGATGTAATGCAATAATTTTTACCTTGTTCAAATTTTTTTATTACCGATTTTGCCAAAACATCGTTACCTTGTGTTTGCCTTAAATTTGTTCCGAAGGAAATTAAATTTTCCCGTGTAGGTTCAATATTTGCCTGTTTCATTAACAACCTTATTTCATCCGACAAAGAAAAATGTTTGAAGTTATATTTATTGACTATGTAATCTGCAACCGTATCTTTGCCGGAACAATAAGAACCTGTTAAACCTATTATCATTTTTATCTCCACTTATTATTTTTTTTAGTAGGATTTACTATGTTTTCGTTTACCCTTCTGCCACCTTTTTTATTGAAGTAATCGGACTGTTTTAATTGTTTTTGTTTTTTTACTTCTTCTTTCTTTTTTATTACAGAAACATCATTAATATCATTTCCGAATTTTATACTAAAAGAAAATCTGTGTGTCATACCTATATCACCACAAGGAACAAAAGCATAATCAAAAGATATATCGTTAAAGCCAACACCAAAACCGAAATTAAGCCAGTTAAAACCGGGAATATCTTTATTTCTACCGTCGTAACCCGCCCTTAATTTCAAATCGAACATATCACCCAATAAAATTAAATACTGTCCGCCTGCATTTATATATATATCGTTATCATTCGGAAAACTTAAATCAAATGCTATCAATAAATTATCAATAACAATTCTTGATATACCGGCTTTAATAATAAAAGGAAGTTCTTCTTCCTCATAATTGAATTTAATTTTTGTTCCCAAATTGGAAAAAGCAAGCCCTGCGGAAGTTTTTTCATTAATTTTATAAGTCGTTCCGAAATCTACGGCAAAAGCCGATGCGGACTTTTCTATTGTAGTATTTATATATTTTAAATTACCGCCGAACATAAACTTTTTATAGCTGTTTGAATATGATAAATAAACCGCTAAGTCCGTAGGGGAAAAAGAACCTGTTTTAGTGCCCGAAATATCTATTTTATCCATACTGCCGTAAGATACATATTGTGCGGCAATACCGAAGGTACCTGCTTTTTTTGTAGGCAATACAAAAGAAAGCCACTCGTAATTAATATCTTCAAACCAAATTGTATGAGAAAAAGAAAATTCTTTTTTTGTTAAACAACTTGTGTTTGCAGGGTTCCAGTATATTGCATTACCGTTTTGTGTGTTGCTTACACCTGCATTACCCATAGCGGCATTTTCCGCACCTATACCCAATTTTAAAAACTGCACTGCAGTTGTACCTATTTTATCGGATGATGCATAAGTAACGGAAACAAAAAACAATAATAAAAAAGATAATTTTAAACTGTTTTTTAAATTCATTTAATTACCATCGAAGTTGCGGCTTTCTTGCTGCCTGAACTTCATTTAACCTTGTAACAGGCGTATTTACGGGTGCTGCTTTAACAACTTCAGGTGTTTTATTTGATTCATCTATTATTTTAATTAAAACATCGGCAAATTCATCCAAAAGCTGCTTTGATTCCGTTTCGGTAGGTTCAATCATCATTGCTTCTTCAACTATAAGAGGGAAATAAATTGTAGGTGCATAATAGCCGTAATCAAGCAACCTTTTTGCAACATCAAGTGTTTTAACACCGTTACCCAAATAACCTTTTGAGGATAAAACAAATTCGTGCATACAAGTTTTACCCGTGGCAACTTTAATTTTATCTTTAAGTAAATTAAGCAAATAATTTGCATTTAAAACAGCATATTCTGATGCTTGTTTTAAACCTTTTCCGCCAAGTGCTTTTACGTAAGCACAAGCTTTTAAAATAACCGGGAAATTCCCGAAAAATGCTTTCATTTGCCCTATTGAATATTTTTCGTTACCGAAATCAATTTTAAATTTATCCGACTGTTTTATTATTCTCGGAGAAGGTAAAAAATCTTTTAAAAATGCTTTTACTCCGACAGGTCCTGAACCGGGACCGCCGCCGCCGTGAGGAGTTGAAAAAGTTTTATGTAAATTTATGTGCATAACATCAAAGCCGATATCTGCCGGACGAACCATACCCATAACCGCATTTAAGTTTGCACCGTCGTAATACATTAAAGAACCGTTTTTATGCATAACATCCGAAATTTCCGAAATTTGTTTTTCAAATATGCCCAATGTATTGGGAACCGTCATCATAATGGCAGCAACGTCTTTTGTTAAAATTTCACTTAATTTTTTTGCCGACAATGTTCCGTCTGTTTCGGATTTTAAAGAAATTATTTCAAAACCTGCCAATGCTGCGGAAGCCGGGTTTGTTCCGTGTGCAGAATCGGGAACTATTATTTTTGTTCTTTTTTCGCCTTTTGCTTTGAAATAGTTTGAAATTATTAAAAGCCCCGTGTATTCTCCGTGTGCACCTGCTGCCGGCTGTAATGTGAAAGCATCCATACCTGAAACTTCGCACAATGTTTTTTCAAGTTCTGACATAACTTCAAGGTTTCCTTGTATCGTTTCTTCTTCCTGCAAAGGATGAATATTTATAAAAGAATTAAATTTTGCAATTTTTTCATTTACTACTGGATTGTATTTCATCGTGCACGATCCGAGAGGATAAAAAGTATTGCTTAAAGCAAAATTTTTTCTTGATAAAACCGTAAAATGCCGAACTATTGTCGATTCGGATAAATCCGGTATATTTATCGGTGTTGTTCTTTGATATTTTTTATCTATTTCAAAATCCAAAGCAACATCACAATTTAATTCAATATCCTGTTTGTCAGAATTTATTTCATTTAATATTTTTTCCATTTTATTATTCCGCTTGTTTTAAAATTTCAACTAATTTATCTATTTCCTTCTTTGTTCTTTTTTCCGTAACGGCAAACATTAAACAATTTTTGTATTTTGAGTTTATTTGTTCTAAATTTAAAGGACCCAAAATATTATTTTCAAGTAAAAGTTTATCTATTTTATTAACATCTTTTGTAGTTTTAATTACAAATTCATTAAAAAACAAGTTATTGTCAAAAGCAGGGGAAAAACCGTTAAGTTTTGATATTAAATTAAAAGCATACCTTGCTTTTGATATGTTTATTTTTGAAAGATTTTCAATTCCGGTTTTACCTAAATATGCAATGTGAACACATGCCGCAAAAGAATTTAAAGCGGAATTTGTGCAGATATTTGAAGTTGCTTTTTCTCTTCTGATATGCTGTTCCCTTGATTGCAAAGTTAAAACAAAACCTTCTTTACCGTTTTTATCCGTGGTTTTACCGACTATTCTTCCGGGCATTTTCCATTCCAATGCTTTTTTTACCGCCATAAAACCGAAAGTAGCTCCGCCCATAGCCATTGCATTGCCGAACACTTGCCCTTCACCGACGGCAATATCCGCATTGTATTGTCCGGGAGCTTGTAAAAGTCCCAAAGAAACTAAATTTACTACTGAAATAAACAAAGCATTTTTTTGTTTTGTAATTTCGGATAATAAACTCATATCTTCAATTATACCGAAAAAATTAGGTGACTGCACAACAACAGCAGCAATATCATCGGCTATTTTTGATATTAAATTTTCCTGCGAAATTTTTCCGTTTTTTTCATCAATATCAACGGTTATAAGTTCAATATTGCTTAATTTGTCTGTATAAGTTTTGACAACTTTTATATATTGAGGATTTAATGCCGAAGAAATAATAACTTTATTTTTTCTTGATACCCTTACAGCCAAAAGAACAGCTTCGGCAACGGCAGTTGCTCCGTCGTATAACGAAGCATTTGAAGTATCAAGTCCGGTAAGTTCGCATATCATGCTTTGATATTCGAATATTGCCTGTAGTGTTCCCTGGCTTGCTTCCGCCTGATAAGGTGTATATGCAGTCCAAAATTCCGACCTTCCGGTAATTTCATCAACAACAGACGGTATAAAATGGTCGTAAATTCCGGCACCTCTAAAACATATTAAGTTTGCTTTGTTTTTATTCGCATAATTATTAAACAAATTCAACAATTCCTGCTCACTTAAACCGTCGGCAATATTTAATTGTTTTGCCCGTAAATTTTGCGGTATTTGCAAAGCCAACAATTCATCGGTATCTTTAACACCGATTTTATTTAACATTTTTTCTTTATCTTTTTTTGTTATCGGTATATAATTCATTTTTTAACCTTGTATTGTTTTTTCGTAATCTTGAGCCGACATTAAATTTTTCAACTCATCTTCATTTTCGGGTTTTATTGCAAAGAAAAAACCTTTACCGTAAGCATCTTGGTTTATAAGTTCAGGGCTTGATAAAAGTTCTTCGTTTATTTCAACAACGGTTCCGCTTACCGGACAATAAATATCAAATGCGGATTTTACAGATTCCACAACGGCACATGCCTGGGCTTGTGTAAATTTTTTGCCGACTTCCGGTAATTCTACATGAACGATATCTGTTATTTCATGCTGTGCATAATCGGTAATACCTACAATAATTTTATCTCCGTCTTTTTTGGCCCATTCATGAGTTTTTGCATAAAATAAATTGCTTGGAATGTTCATAAATTATCTCCTGTAAATTTTTATTTTTTCTGCTTTACAACCTGTGAAAAATTAAACCACTTTGTATTATTTTCGCTAAATTCCACATTTACCGTTTCTTTTATAAAATTTATTTCCTTTAATGTTCCTTTTCCCATCGGTGTAGAAACTATTGAACCCATTTCCGGAATTTTTTTCCTTAAACAAACATAAGTATCGTTTTCATAGGCCAGGCAACACATAAGTCGCCCGCATAAACCCGATAATTTTGAAGTATTTAAACTTAACTGCTGGTCTTTTGCCATATCTATCGTAACCGATGAAAATTCTTTTAAAAAAGTTTTGCAACACAACTGTTGCCCGCATGTTGAAATACCGCCGATAATTTTTGCTTCGTCTCTAACACCTATTTGAACCATTTGAATTCTTGTTTTTAAGGCATGTCCCAAATCTTTAATAAACTCCCTGAAATCAACTCTTGATTCCGATGTGTAGTATATAAAAAGTTTTGTCCTGTCAAAAGTATAATTTATTGTAGTTAATTTTAAATCCAACTTAAATTCTTTTACTTTCTTTAAAACCAAACCTAATGCCTGTTGGTTTTTGTTCTCATTATTTTGTAATCTCTTTAAATCGTGGTCGTTTGCTTTACGGACAATTTCCGCCAATTTAATATCTTTCGTTATTTCCAATTCTTTTTCGGTTTCAAAAACATAACCGAATTCCACACCGTGTTCCGTTTCAACAATAACTTTATCATTTAAAGAAAGTTGCAAATGTTTCGGTTTTGCATAAATTCTTTCCTTTATTTTTCTTACTATTACACCTACTACCAATGCCATTTTATTCTCCGTATTTTAGGAAAAAATTTCCTATATTTTTGAATTTATATAAATAAACAAATTATCCATCACGATACTTGCATTTATATTTGCATTTAAATAAGATTTATATTCACATAATTTATTTACAATTCCTGCAAATTTATCAGGTTCTCTTCTAAAATCAGCCGTTGCATATTCGGTTAAAATATCAATAACTTCCATAGCTTCTTCTCTATCCCTTGATGCTTTTTTGCTTTTTTCAACAATATCCGCCAAAGGTAACTTCTTTTTAGTAAGTTCCTGCCATAATGAAGAAAATTCATTTTGAGTATTTAACATTATTTGTTCGGCTTTGGCAATAGAGCCGTCGGAAAATTTTGCAATTTTTGTTGCAGCTTCCGTGCTTAAAGAATTTACCTCTTCAAGATACTTTATAATATCTTTCTCGGGTAAAGGTTGAAAATATATACTTTGAACTCTTGATAAAATTGTTGTCGGGATTGTTTCTCTGTGTTTTGCTATCAATATTAAAATTGTATCTTCGGGAGGTTCTTCCAAAGTTTTCAACAAACTGTTAAATGCTTCCAATGTCATTTTTTCTGCAGGTTCTATTATAAAAATTTTCCATTTACCCGTTATTTTTTTCATGGAAACATATTTTTGCATATATCGTATTAAATCTATTCCCAATTTGGTTTTATTTTTATCGCTTTCTTTTTCTGCAATTTCATTTTGCTTATCAAAATTTATCAAATGTAAATCGGGGAAAGAATTTTTGTCCGTCATTTTGCAGTTTTCACAATGCCCGCATGAACCGATATCGGTTTTTGTATATTCGTTAATTGAACAATTTAAAATTTTTGCAAATTCAAAGGCAAATTTTTTTTTGCCGATACCGTCTTCACCCATAAACAAATAAGCATGCGGAATTTTATTATTTTTTATTTGTTCGGACACTATTGATTTTGCTTTATTTTGCGCTATTATATTTTCAAACATTTTTCTATTTCCGCTATTATTAATTTTTGCGTATTTGCTATCGTATCTTGGTTTTTTATTTTCTTTATTCTGTCGGGATACATTTTTGCTAACGTTAAAAAACCTTTTCTGACATTATTATGAAATTTTAAAGTTTCTCTTTCTATTCTGTCGCCGTCGGTAAAATCATTTTTTATTTTTGCTCTTTCAATTCCTGTTTTGGGTGCAATATCAAGATACAACGTTAAATCCGGTTTTATACCTTCCGTTGCAACATTATTAAGTTTTTCAATGGTTTTTATATCTATTTTTCTTCCGAACCCCTGATAAGCTATTGTAGAATCTGTAAACCTGTCACAAATAACAACATTTCCTTTTTGTAAATTAGGTTTTATTACATCGGACAGATGTTGAATTCTTGATGCTTCGTAAAGAAATAACTCGCATAATGAAGTTATTTTAAAACTCGGATTAAGTAAAATATCACGAATTTTTTCGGCAACGATATTTCCGCCAGGTTCTCTTGTTAAAACAACGGTAAAACCTTTGTCTTGCAAATATTGTTTTAATAATTTCGATTGTGTAGATTTTCCGCAACCCTCACAACCTTCAACGGTAATGAATAATCCTTTTTTATTTTTCATAATCCTTTATATTT
>ONEP01000186.1 GCA_900316875.1 Candidatus Ruminimicrobium bovinum | reverse complement strand
ATAATAATATTTTAATTCTTCATTGTCCGGATTTTCTCCCCAATTAAATACACTGAACGGCCACATACCCGAAGAAAACCATGTATCCAAAACATCGTTATCCTGAACCAAATGTGTGTTACCGCAATGAGGACATTTTGCAGGAGTATCCTGTTCAACTATAGGAGGACAATTTGTTTTGTTTCCTTTTTCATCAACACAATAATAAACCGGAATTCTGTGTCCCCACCAAATTTGACGGCTTATACACCAATCTCTTAAATTATCAAGCCACAATGTATAAGGTTTTTTCCAGGATGCAGGATAAAATTTAACTTTATCGTCTTTTGCTGCCTGTGATGCTCTTTTAGACATTTCTTCAACTTTTAAAAACCACTGTTCCGACATTATCGGTTCTATTGTTGTCCCGCATCTGTAACATTTGCCTACGGAGTGATTATAATCTTCCGTTTTTATAAGGTATCCCTGTTCCTGTAAATCCGCAACAATTTGTTCTCTTGCGGCTTTCGCAGACATTCCCTTATACTTTGCAACCAAATCGGTCATATTACCGTTTGAATCTATAACCTCAAGTATTTCAAGGTTATGTCTTCTTGCTATTTCATAGTCAACCGCATCGTGTGCAGGGGTAACTTTTACGGCTCCTGTTCCGAACTGCATATCAACAATGTAATCGGCAACTATTTTTATTTCTCTGTTAACCAAAGGAAGAATTATTGTTTTACCTACAATTTTCTTATATCTTTCATCGTTAGGATTAACCGCAACGGCAGTATCACCTATCATAGTTTCAGGTCTTGTTGTTGCAACCGTTAAAAAATCGTCCGAATCTTTTATAGGGTATTTTATATACCATAAATTACCTTTTTCGGGAGTATATTCAACTTCAATATCGGATAATGCCGTATTGCATCTGGGACACCAATTTACTAACCTTTTTCCTCTGTAAATTAAACCTTTATCGTAAAATTGTTTAAATGCTCTTTTAACGGCCTTCGAACATGCCTCGTCCATAGTGAACCTTGTTCTGTCCCAATCAAGCCCGCAACCGAGTTTTTTCAATTGGTTCAAAATAGTGTCACCTGTTTTCTGTCGCCACTGCCACATTTTTTCCAAAAATTTTTCTCTGCCCAAATCATATTTCGTTTTGCCTTCTTTTTTAAGTAACTTTTCTACAACATTTTGAGTTGCGATTCCGCCGTGATCGGTCCCCGGAACCCATAAAGTATTATAACCTTGCATTTTTTTAAACCTGATAATTGCATCCTGCAAGGAATTATTTAACGCATGCCCCATGTGTAAAGACCCGGTAACGTTCGGCGGAGGTATAACTATTGTAAAAGATTTTTTATTTTTATCCGGTTTTGAAGAAAAAGTTTTATTTTCAATCCAATATTTTACCCATTTTTCTTCTACTGTTTTTGCATTATAAACTTTATCCATTTCCATTATTTATTTATCCTTTTCTAATTGCTACGTATTTTCCAGTCACTCCCATCTACTTTCTTTTCGGCATCGGGGTTACCAAGTTGTGCCGCGGTTTTAAAATAATCTTGTGCCTGTGACAATAAACCTCTTTGTTCATAGATAAGCCCCATTTCATATAAAGCAAGGTCATGTGCACCGTTTATTTTCAACAATCTTTCCCAAATTTCTATTGCATCATCAATTCTGCCTTCCTGTTTATAAAACAAACCCAATTCATACAAAGGAGTTTGACATTCAGGCCAAACTTCCAAAGATTTTTTAAAATATTTTTCCAAGTTTGCTTTATTGCCTAATTTACCGTAACAATAACCCATAATATAATAAATATCGCCTAATGTGTATTTGTCCTGTTTCATAAGTTCTTCGTCGTGCTGTATATTTTTATGAAATATTACAAGTGCTTCCTTATATTTTCCGGTTTCTGCCAATTTATAACCTCTTTTTATTTCTCTTTCAGGAAAATGAAAGCTTTTATCATCATATTCACCTTCGGATGTTCCGTTTTTCCTTTTCATTGCCAATTCCTGTGAAATGGTCATCGTTGAATTAACCGTTCCCGGTTCAAAATAATAACCTTCGGGAACATCTTCTCCGTAACAAAACACACACCCGCAAAACACGACACTTGCTACCAATAAATACAATTTTGTTCTTTTCATTTTTTTACCTCTTTAAAAAACTTTGTTCCAAACAGAACCGTTTTCCATACACAAATAAATTTTAATTTTATTACTATATTTTTTTATTCTTTCAACAATAGTTTTATAAATATTTACACGTTGTTGCTCAATATACCTTAACTTAGTTCCATCCAATAATAATTCTCCGTTAAGAATTTTATTTTCCGGAAATCTGTTTTCTATTGTTTTTTTTAATTCAACTGGCATTCTGAAAGAGCCGATACTTATCCATTTTATATATTTTTCATCTATAAAATCAAATATCGCATCTACGGTGTCCGTATATCCTTGTTTCCAATCGTCATACAATATAACAGGATCAAAATGAAAAGCCGTGCTAAAACCCGCCTTAACACATTTTTGTGCCGCGGTAAGCCGTGCTTGCAAACCGGGCGTTAAATATTCGTTTTCTTTTATCATTTGCCGTGAATTTACCGACCATGCGACAACTATATTTTCGGTTCCGCCTGCTTTAAGCAAATTATCTATATTTACGCTTTTTGTTTTAAATTCAAAATCAATACCGGGTCTTTGTTTAAAAAAATTTACAATATTATTTGAAAACAACGTAATATCATCAAAGACCAAAGAATCAGTCCATTCCCCGCTGCCGACTCTCGGATTATCAAAAAAATTACTTTTAACCGGAATAATTTTATCATCAGTTAAAAAATCATCTATATTTGCGGGCAATATAATTCCTGCCGCATTTTGATAACCCTGTAAAAAGCAATAAGCACAATCATAAGGGCAGCCGAAACCTATGTTTATCAAAGAATAATTACAACAAACTACATTTTTCGTGCACGGACACTTTTTAAAAAAATCAAATTTTTCATTAACTATAAATAAATTTTCACGTCTGTTATTATATTTTTGTATTGAAAATTTATTTTCTTTCAAATAACTTTTTAAACTTTCTATTTGACTGAAGTTTGCATTTTTATAAATATTTTTAACTCTGTCAAAAAGCTGTGAATTTAAAACATCCTTAGTATAAAAAACATTTTTCGGAACAAACTTTATGTTATCAAATTTAACTTTATTATCATCATCAATATCAACATCAGGCAAATAAAAGCTGTCTTTCTTTACACTTTTAAACGAATTCGGATATCTTATGCTTAACAATTGCTTTTTTATATCCTCATATCGCTTAGACAATAATAATCCGTAAATTGTTTCATAAGAAATATTTTCTCTTTTACTTATTTCAAAAAATAATCTTGATATTTCTCTTATTTTATTTACACCGAACAGCGGAAATTTTTCATTTAAAAAAGATTTAATAAATAAATTCTTGTTGTTCATTTTTTATAAAATTTATTATGGAAGCAGAAATATCTTTTCTTGCTTTGGCAATTTTTGTTTTTTCCGAAGATTCAAGTTTATTTTCAAAAGGTTCTTTTTCCCCTACGATATCGGTAACATAAAATACGGCTATTGCTTTTTTATTTATCGATGAAGCTGCAGAAAAAACTGAAGAACATTCCATATCAACAACATTTATTTTATTTTTTTGAAACCATTCTTTATATTTTTTTTCCAAAACTATGGAACTTGTTGTTACACACTTTACCTGCTTTATATCGGATTCCTTAACTTTTGAAAGATAATCGTTTAATAACGGCGTAGACGGATAATAAGAATCGGGATTTCTTTTCATTTCAAGCATTTCTGAAAAGCTTTCAAAATTAAAAACTTTTTTTACTACAACATGGTCACCTATTGATACTTCTTCACAACCGCCGCAACTTCCGAATAGAATTATATTTTCACATTTGGTTTCTTTCAAATAAAGAACAATATCTCCGACTAAAAAATTATTTTTTATAGAAATGACCGTTACTTTATCATAATTATTTATTTTTGTAAAAAAACCGTTATATGTTTGCGACTGACCTAATTTTGAAAATAAATTTTGGTCCGAATTTTGGCAAATAATACAATTTTTTTGAATATCGTCGGTTTTTATACCAAAATAATCCAATAATTCAGTCATTTTACCCCCTTTAAACTACAAATTGCCGTTAATGGTGGTGGCAATGTCCACCGCAACAACAGCTTCCTTTGTTATTAGCACCGCAGGAACTATCGAAACAAGCATCGGAATTAGCACTTGAAGAAAACATTGATATTTGTTTTTCAACTTCTTCACTTTTACATTTAGGACATTTTATTTTTTCTTTATCTATCGAGAAAACAATTTTTTCAAATCTTGTATTACATTTTTTGCAGATATATTCAAAAAGAGGCATATTATCTCCCTTGTGCTTTTTCAACAACAACTTTGTTACCTTTTATATTACTGTTATTTAAAGCATCTATAACTTTTTGTGCAACATCTTTTGGAACTTCAACAAAAGAAAATTTATCAAAAATATCAATTCCGCCGACAACACTACCGTTTAATCCCGTTTCACCGGCAATTGCACCTACAAAATCCCCAGGACGAATATTTTTACTTTTACCTATATTGATAAATAATCTTGTCATACCGGCTTGCCTTGCAGAACCAAACTTTCTGTTTTTATTCCCGGCTTTTTTTCTTCTATCGTTTTGAAAATAAGTTTCATGAACATTCAAATCAATATCTTCATTATGTTTTTCCGCATTTTCTTCTTTTAACATCATCTCAAATAAAGTTGCCGCAACATCTATCGAAGTAATATTATCCGTTATTAAAGATTCTATTTTAGGAATATATTTTTCTGCCGTATCATTTTTTAAATTTTCTTTTATTTTCTCCATAAAAGATGAAATTCTTATATTTTCAACATCGGCAAGCGACGGAACGGGAAACCTTTTTATTGAAACTTTAGTATATCTTTGAATATCTCTTAATTTATAAATATCCCTGCCTGAAATTAAGCTGAATGCCTTTCCCGTTCTTCCGGCTCTTCCCGTTCTTCCTATTCTGTGAACATAAGATTCTATATCCTGCGGAATATCATAATTGAATACGGCTTCAACTTCATCAACATCTATTCCACGAGCCGCAACATCCGTGGCAACAAGAATTTCTATTTTACAGTTTCTAAATTTATTCATTACTCTGTCACGTTGAGTTTGGCTCATATCACCGTGAATTGCATCTGCGGAATATCCCCTCGTTTGTAATTGAGCGGTAACTTCATCAACCTTCTTTTTTGTATTACAAAATATCAAT
Organism: Candidatus Ruminimicrobium bovinum; assembly: GCA_900316875.1. GTDB lineage: Bacteria > Elusimicrobiota > Endomicrobiia > Endomicrobiales > Endomicrobiaceae > Ruminimicrobium > Ruminimicrobium bovinum. The sequence continues at coordinate 791 of ONEP01000186.1, read as the reverse complement.
GATAATTTAGGAGAATACATATCCAAACATCTTGATAATGCCTCAACTTTTTGATGCTCCCTAACTTCACAATACAACTGTTCCGTCAACGGAACGGTTAATTTTTCATGAACAACTTTTATATTCTCCGGCTGAATTTGATACTTTTTTGTTAAATTTAAAAATTCTTTAGGCATTGTTGCCGAAAAGAAAACCGTTTGCCTTTCTTCCGGCAACGATTTAAGTATTAATTCTATATCATCGATAAAACCCATATCAAGCATTTCATCGGCTTCGTCCAAAACTACTATGGAAGTATTTTCAAGTTTTAAAGTTTTTCTTTCTATATGGTCTATAATTCTTCCCGGTGTTCCTATTACAATTTGTGTTCCTCTTGCAAGTGCTGCCATTTGCCTTGTTATAGGTTGCCCGCCGTAAACAGGAACAATATTTATTCCTCTTTTATATTTTGCAAGTGCCTGCAGTTCACCGGCAACCTGAATGGCAAGCTCTCTTGTGGGGCACATTATAAGTGCTTGTGTATTTTTACTTTTAGGATTTACTTTTTCAAGTATGGGAATACCGAATGCTGCGGTTTTACCCGTTCCCGTTTGTGCCTGCCCTATAATATCCCTGCCTTCTATCATTTTGGGAATAGCCAAAGATTGTATCGGTGTTGCTTCTTCAAAACCCATATCCGCAACAGCTTTTAATATTTCCTGACTTATATTAAGTTCACTGAATTTTAGTTTTTCCATTGATGCTCCTCAGCCAAAATATGTTTTACTTCTTCCAAATTCACATCCGTATTT
>ONEP01000175.1 GCA_900316875.1 Candidatus Ruminimicrobium bovinum | reverse complement strand
TGCAATTCTTTTGTTCCCGTCAACAAAACTATGGTTTTTTACAACCATATAAAGTAACATTGATGCTTTTTCTTCTAATGTAGGGTAAAGCTCTTGTCCGCCGAAAGTTTGATATACTTGATTAACGGAACTTTCAAAACTTTTATCTTTAGGAACGGCAAATACATCGCTTGCAAAATCGCCTTTCATCTTATCAACAATTTTTAAAAATTCTTGCATTGTTATTTTAACTGCTTTTCTTTTGGAATTTCCTTTTTTATCTAATTGTTGATGGTCGTAATCATCAAGCAAGTTTAACCCTTTAACAAAATTGTTTAAAATGTTACTTACATCTTTTGCTTGTTTTAATGTTTCAACTTGGTTTATTAAACTTCTGTTTAGCAAATCCACTGTTTGTTGTAATGTTGTAAATTTTTCTTTTTGCTGTTGTAAAAGATTTTTATTTATAACATAACCTTCAGTAAGGTAATTTTTTAATGTTTTTGTAGCCCAAATTCTAAACTGTGTTGCTTTTGTAGAATTTACCCTATAACCTACGGAAATAATAGCATCAAGATTGTAAAAAGAAGTTTCTTTTGTCTGAGTTTTATTAACCATAGCACCATGTTGAGTGGTTATTTCCATTTTGGAAATAACCTCTTTTTCGTTCAACTCACCTTCTTTGAAAATATTTTTCAAATGTTTGTTTATAGCAGGGACATTAACATCAAACAACTCTGCCATTGATTTTTGTGTAAGCCACAAAGTTTCATTATGAAGTTTTAAATCTACTTCTAAATTTCCGTCTTTTGTTTTATAAATAATTATTTTGTTTTCTTTTTCCATCAAAACACCTCTTATATAATTACTTTGTATAATTATACAAAAATATGTTTTAAAAGTCAAATTGTTGTTAGTTTGAGGTTGAATAATAATTTAATATTAAATCATTAATTTTTTTGTTTCTCAAAATCATCTTTTATTATTTTTATATTTTCTGAAACATTATAAAAAGTCTGTTTTTTATCTATTATATAATTCAAATATTCATAATTTTTTCCTTTTGAACTTTTAACGGGATTTATATTTTTAAGAAAAATTTCCTAATACCACAACCATCCAAACACAAGCCAATAGCAAGAACTTTAAATTTAAGTTTGCCCCGCACAAGAGCTATTTTAAAAGACAATAATAAAAACAAAATATATTTGTTGAATAAGTAATGGATAAAAAAGAGCATACCCGATTTATTAGGATATGCTCAAGTTTTTTGTTTTACTAATATTAATCTTTCTCGTAAAATCTGCTTTCTGCTTCTTTTAACAATTCTTTTGCACTTTTGTTTTGTGCAACTTGTTTTGATGTATCGCTAAATGCTCTGCTTACCAAGTTTTTATAAGTTGATACCGGTATTGAAGCTAATGTGTATGTTCTCCAATATACTTTACTATCATAACCATTAACTTCCTGTAATTTTTCACTATATGTTGATTCAGCTATAATTCCCGATACTTGTAATTTTTGAACATTTGACATAAAAACATCTTTTAAGTAGCCGCCGGTCGTTTCTTCATAAGAACCTGCCTCCAAACTCCTTCCGAATTCTACACCGATATTATTTTTTATCTGTTCTGCTACTCTTGTTTGTGCTGCAGCAAACGATGCTCTTTTTGACGCTTCCAAATTTGCAAATCCTTCAGCAACCGTTACATAATACATCTTTCCGTCTTTTTCAAAATATTCTTTACCATCGTTTGTCCAACTCGGCTGACTACCTTTCGGAACTGTTTCAATTACATTTACTGTTGCCCCGTTTGTTGCTACTTTCCCTTTACTTGCACAACCGATTAACCCTACAAACATACAACTGATTACTACTGCTAATACTTTTTTCATTCTCCTTCCTCCTTTTGTTTTTTTCTTAACAAGATTTCTTTTTTATTTAAAAGATTTTCAAGTTTTTGTTCCAATATTAATTCTTCCAATTTATCTTTACTTTCTAAATGTTCAACAACCGGTGTATAAAATTGTAAATCATCTATTTCGTGTAATGATGATATTTTCATATTATTAGAAATCTCTGCACCTGTATGTTCTATTTTAAATTTCAATAATAATGGAATAAATTCTCCCGTTTCATTTTGTTCTATTGAAAAATACGGTTCAATATTAAAATATTTTTTTGTTTTGAATATATTTTTTGCTTGTTTTCTATCATCAAAATCAAAATAATAGTTATAAGATTTATTTTGATATTCAAATTTTATATCAAAATATTTTTTATCGACATTTGGTGTAATTGATAAAATTTCTGCTTTATTATTTTTATCAAACAATGGAATTTTTTGAAAAGATTTTATTTTTTGTATAAACGGTTGTATTGTTTTAACCATAGCTTTTAAAGTATCTTCTTCATCTTTTAATACTGCTAATTTCTTATTATCTCTTAGTTCTTTTATTTTATCTTTTACATCTTTTTTAAATTCCTTTTTATGTTCTTCATATTCGTTTAATCTTTTTTTAAATTGTTGTGTGCTTTCCCATTCATCTTTAACAGGTTTTTCCTCTAAAAATACTCTTTGTTTTATTACTTCAACTTGATTATCGTAACTTTCGTCTATTTTTACTTTGTTTATTATTAATATATCGGTAAATTTATTTACAATTTCATCTGTTTGGGCTTTTATTTTTTCAGCTTGTTTTATTGCTTGCCAAACTGACATTTTTTTTGTTTTTTTCCACATTGCCATATTTTTATTTGCCGTTATTTCCAATTCTTTTATTTTTGCTTGGTTTTCTAATTCCTGCTGTTTTATATAATTTTTTTCTTCCAATAATTTCTTTTTTGTTTCAAGTTCTTCTTGTTCTATTTGCCTTTTTAATTTGTTTTCCTGTTGTTGTCTTTGTAAATCTTTTTGTCGTTGCTGTTTTTTTGCTTCTTCATATTCTTCTTTTGCTTCCAATACCATTTTTTCAAATTCTATTTCCTGTTGTCTTTGTAATTCAACTTGCTGTTTTACCTGTTTTGATAGTTTCTGTTCGTATTGTTGTTTTGTGGCAGTTTTTAATTTTCTTTCAAGTTCCAAATTTTTTTGTCTTAACTCTTCAGCTTCTTTTTTGTATTCTTCATCTTGCATTATTTTTTCTAAGTGGCTTTTTACATTTTCCGTATTTATTTTTATTCTTAATTTTACTCTAACATTTTGTTTCCGGTTTTCTACAAAAGGTTCTTCTTCCAATATCTCTATTTTAGCTATGGAACCTGCAATACTTGTAAATTCGTCTTTTGTTATTTCATAATTTTTTATATTTAATTGGCTCATTATAAATGTGCCTGCTTCTTCGGTTGCCTGCCTTGTTAATTTTTGTTTTAAATAATCTATTACTTGGTCTTGTGTTTGGTTTGCAGGCACAAGGGCAGTATCTTCCTTTATAAAAGTTTTTATTCCCGCAAAACAAATTACATTAAAAATAAATATTATTGTTAAAATTAAAAAATATTTTATTCGTTTCATTTTTATTTAATTACTCCCTCATACTTTTTTTTAAATTTTCAATTTCCTGTTCTTCTTGTTCAATTTGTCGTTTTAAATATTCTTTATTTTCTTTAATTTCTTTGTTTCTTTCTTGAATTCTCTTTTTTGTTTCACTTGATATTCTGTTTTTTGCTTTTCCAAACTTATATTTTAAACCTCCGAATATACCAAACCCTTGTCTTGCTCCAAACCTGCCTGTTGCCTGTAAATACATATTCCAATTTTTCCAATTCTTTTCAAAACCTATTCCTAAATCACTATAAGAACCTATTTCCTTTTCGGGTAAAATAATATCATCCATTGTTACCTTTGAACTATTACTATTAAATGACATACTTAAAATTGCATAAGGGGTAAATTGATTTTGTAAATTTAACATTAATTTTAAACTTGGTTCTATGTGTAAATTTGTTGCCGGGTCGGAAGTTATTTTATTGTTTTGGCTGTTTATATAATCTGCTGTATTTATCATACTATACATCAAAAGTAAGTTCGGTTGTAATGTTAGTTTTGAATTTAATTTTATATCTATTCCTGCTTTACCTGCTAATGTATAACTGTTGTTTTCTATGTTGTCTGTTCCGAACATATTTTTAGCTTCAGCTTTGTTAAATATTGCATTTGCCGTTAATGCTAAATAATAATTTTCTGCAATATAAGAACCTGTTAAACCTAAAACATAACCTGTTTGGTTTATATTTATTTCTTCGTAATTTTGTTTAGATGTTGTATAACCAATATAAAAACTTGCTAACATATTATTTGCTACTTGTAAATCAAGTCCGCCTACTGTCCCGTAAGCATCGTTTTTTATATCAATATCATCTATGTTTATTTTTTCACTTACTGCATAAGGTCTTAACCATAAACCTTGTTCTATGCTGTTTTTTTCTTTAAATATTACATTACTGTTACTTGCATATAAATTACCTTTATTTTTTGCATTTCTAACAACTGCCATTTGAGAATCAATATTTGTTAATACTTGTTCTACAACATTTACTTGTGTTATGTATGCACCTATTTGGTTGGCAATTGTATTTTCAAAAGTTATTGGGTTATAATCTACATTGTTTGGAATATAAAATTTAAAAATCCCTGTAGAATTATCATAATAAACAGCATATTTATACAACGATGTATAAGCATTATTCGCACTTGAGAATATAAATTTTTTTAGAGTTTCATCAGCAAATATAATAGAAATATTTTCTTCAGCACATTCTTTTGTAATATTAATATTTTTAACATTTATTTTTCCGTTACCATTAAAACTTGTTGCAGAAATTGTATCTATAGTTTTATTTTCTAAATCTGCATCTATATTTAAACTTATTGTTCCTTCATTTATTGTTAAATTACCAAAGTTATGATGTTGTATTTTCTTGTTTTGTAAATTTATTTCTGCCCCATTATACAATATAGAATTTGTTGCATTATAAAAAACTCCATTTTCACCTAATGAAAATAATCCGTGTATAAACATATTAATCACTGTTAAATTAGAATTGTTTTCTAAAACTCCATTCACATAAATATTTTCTGTAGTTATTTGTGAACTATTTATAAGTTTGTTATTTATTCTTATTGTATTTTGATTTATTGCTGAATTATTAATTATGTTATTATTAATTTCAAGAATACCTGTTCCTGTAATTACATTATTATTTGTTCCGTCAACAAAATTTAATGTCCCATTGTTTTCGATTTGACCATTAATATTATGTGCATTTGTTGTTAATTTTTTATTTTTATTTATTATTACAAAATTTGTTATTAAAGAATTATTTGTAACTAATCCATCTATTATTGTTGTTCCTGTCCCAGTTATTTGATTATTGTTGTTTCCTTCGAAGAAATGTAACATTCCATTATTCATTACTAAATTATTTGATGGTTCTATACTACTTGCATTTGTCGTTAATTCTCCAGTTTGTTCTATAATTAACTTACTTTGTTTTATTGTTCCATTGTTTATAAAATTCCCAAATATTGATATCGTAGATGTATTTATTGTTTGTTCAATAGTGCCGGTATTTGTTCCATTGTTTATTATAAATTTACCATCATTTATTATTTTTGAATTATTATTTATTATTAATGTTTGATTTATGGTTATTGTTGCTGTTGAATTGTTTAATTGTTTATTTGTTAATATTTCTAAATTATTTTGTGTGATGTTAGCTTTGTTTGTTACATTATCGGATATTTGTATTAAACCTGTTCCCGTAATTACATTATTATTTGTTCCACCATAAAAATTTAAACTTCCATTATTTTCTATTTCTCCATTAATATTTTGTGCTTTTGCCGTTAAATTTCCATTATTGTTTATTAATATTTTATTTTGTTCAATTACTGCATCTGCCAAATCAATACTTACATTTTTTATTGTTATTTTTCCTATACCTATAATTCCTTTTTCAAAACTGCTCGAAACATCAGTAAGAGTTAAATTACCATCATTTATTATATCTTGTTCACTATTATTTGAAAAATTTGTTCCACTTATATTAAGATTTCCATTATTTTTTACTGCTCCATAAATATTTGTAAAACCTTTCCAGTTACTAACATTATTTATATTTAAAGTTTGTCCGTTAGATACATATATTCCATCAACATTTGACCCTAAAATTTCTTTATCGTTTCCAAATATTGTTAATTTGTTTCCTTCTAAATTTTCTAAATTTTCTGTTACTTTTTCATTTCCTACTAATGAGTAACTTTTTATTAACATCATACTATCTTTTATTACTTCTTTAAAAGATTTATTATTTGTATATTTATAATTAAGTGTTCCTTCTATCGTATTTGCAGAAAAACTATATTCATATCCACCATAATTTGCTGTTGTTAATACATTTAACTTTGGAGATTTCCCATTATTAAATAATGTTATTGTCCCTTCTTTCTCATTAGTATCTATGTCTATTATATTGATTTCACTCAAATTTAATGTGCCACTTACACTACCAGTTATTGTGAAATTATCGTTGGTATTATTCCTTAAATTTACATCAAATTTTAAATTACTATTGATTGTTGAACTCCATTTTGATAATGTTATATTATCTATCGAATTATTTAATATATTTAATGTTCCTCTTACAAAAGTTATATTACCACTAAAAAATTTATTTGTATTTATTTCTGTTCCTTTTGATTGTAATTCTACTTCACCGCCGTGTATATTTACATCACCCTTATAATCACTCATATCTTCATCTAAAATTATTTTACCTATTGCCGGTAGTGTTGTTGTAGAAGTATTAATATTTAAAACAACTGACTTATAGTCTGATATATTATAATCTGATGTTATTCTATCTTTAAAAATTATACTTGCTTTATCACTTGCCCATAAATTTATTATTCCATTAGAATGTATTGCATTTGATATTCCATTTGCAGTATTTCCCTCAAATTCTATATTATCCGTATTAGCTATTAAATTTATTGTGCCAGCTGATGCATTAGTTCCCAAATTATATATTGCTCCACCTTCCGTTTTGGCAATATTATTTTCAAATTTAGTTCCATCTAATATTGTTACAGTTTTGATATTATATATTGCTCCACCATAACCATAATAATTAGTCGTTGAACCTGTTGCTCCATTTATTTGTTCGGCTTTTGCTATATTTCCAATAAATATTGTTGAACTAATCAATACTTGACCTACTCCATTATATATAGCTCCTCCACAACCGCACGTTGATGAATATTTCTGACTCCATCCTTTTGCTGTATTTTCAATAAATACAGTTGAGTTAATTCTTTGTATTCCTTGAGCTCTAATATATATTGCTCCACCATTTCCAAATGAATAATTATTATTAAATATAGATAATGTAATATTTGCTGTAACATTATAATAATTATCTAAATATATTGCTCCACCACGACCATCGCAGTAAATACCATTAGATACGTGAGATGCATTATTATAAAAATTAGTATTATCTAAAGTTAATTTTCCAGATTCGATAACAGAAAATACTCCACCATAGCCTTGTTGATAATAATTTTCATAACTTTGATTTGATACTGAACTACTTGTTGTTATTTCATAATGTGTTGTTGCAAAAAGATTTACTGACAAAAATAAAAAACAGATAATTAATAATTTATTTTTCATAATTCTCCACTAAATTAAAATTTTTTTCATTCCTGCTTTTCTTACTTTTATGCGAACTGAATATTTGCTGGATTCTAATATTTTTCTAACAGTGTTTTCATCACAATTATTTTTTAAACCTATTATCACTTCATTAAAGTAAACTCTATGAAAAAAATCTTTATAAGGTAAGACAACTATTTTATTTTGCTTATTTACATCTTTTTCAAATTCTTCTATTATTGGGAAATTATAATATGTTTTATTTTCTACTTCAGTTAAATTATCGTTAATATCACTCACAATTATTCTCGTCTCTTTTTCTTTTTCAAAAGAAGAGAATTTTATTATGTCATTGTAACGAAGAATAACATTATTTATATTTTCTATTAGAGCTTTTTTGAATTTCAAATATTCTTTATTATCTTCAATGTCAGTTTTTATTCTTTTAAAAAATTTTATCCAAGCACATATTTCTTGGTTTAGATTATTATATTTAACATTTTCTTTTACATATTCAACTTCTGATAAAAATTTAGGAATAATTTTACTTATATTTTTATAATTATTTAGCCCTCTTACTATTCTAAATCCAATAACAAACCCTGTATAATCACAAGCATATTTCCTCCATAAAAATTCATTGTCTTTATCACAACAGAAAGAACCTACAAAAACTTTATTTTTGATTTTATTGATATTAGAATATTTTTTAAATAATCTTGGATAATCCTTTTTTATATCTTCCAATAAAATATTACCTTCTGTAGAATCATTGCTTTTTCCCAATTCGCTAAAGTGTAATGTTTTACTTTTAATTATCTTTTCAAAATTTTCAAATTTCGTATAATGATAAATTTTTTTATTTGTAAACTTTTCCTGTTTCATTTTTGTATGTTTTATTTTTGTCTTTTAAAAATAAGCCTAAACTTTCTACTTTTAAATGCATTTTCATCTAAAATTTTTTCAAATTCACTTATTACGGAAGAATGTAATTCCCATCCGGTTTTTGCCATTTTGTTTAGTTCTTCATTTAACTCATAATACATAACATTTATTACTTTATACTCACACATTTTGAATCTCCTTATAGAATGTTTACTTCTTAATTTTCTCTCTCTATAAACCATTTTGATAAATTAATTAAAAACATTATTGAAGAAAAAATAATTAACAATATTATTGGTATAAGCAATAAACCGATAAAGATAATTTCTCTTAAAAAATATACACAATACCATACTATCCAACATATAAATTCAAACCAAAACCAAAATACAATTTTCTTTTTAATATCCCTTAATTCTTCTTTTGGCATTATTAATTCCATATTTTTCTCCTGTATTTTTTCAATAATATTAAATTTTAATATTGTTCATTATAAATTCTTTTATATTTTATTTTCTTGTCATTTATAATGCTGTTTATCCAGCCCATATTATTTATACTTTCCATTAAATCTTTTGATTTTGGATAAGTGTAACTTGAACCATATATTGCAACATTGTTTTTTAGATTCACCATTATGAAATCTTCACAATAACTATCTTTGGAGTAAGTACCGCTATTATGAAAATTTATATATTCACCATCTATAGAAGCATTTTTAATATAATAAAGTTGCACTACATTTTTAAGTTTGCTATCTTTCCTTGCAACGATTAATATTTTGTTTGATTCGTAATAAACTGCTTTTACAATTTCTGTTCCTTCTATTGTGTTAAAGTCAAATTGTAAATATTGTGCAGTAGCAGGGTCTACATCCCAAGCAGGTTTTGAGTTTTTGTTGCTTACTTCTTTCATTCTTAATACTGCTTTATCAATATCCGTTTTAGAAATTCCTTTTAATAAATTTATTGAATTTATAAAATCAACTTGTTCACAACTTGTAAGAACAAACAGCACTAAAAACAAAACAACTATTTTTTTTAATAAAATAAATTCTTTTTTCATACATTCTTCCTTATAGTTATATTATCAGTTGTATTTAAAATTTGTTTTTGGATTTTTGAAAAGGATTGATTTGATTTTGTAGAAATATTAGGCAAAACAAAACGGCTGACTTATTTTATGTGGTTCTAAAGACACAAAATAAACAGCCGTGGTTCAATGCCCTTGTTAAAGGGCATCAAACACTTGGAATAAAAGATTAAGTTAATTAGGCTTAACCTTTTATTCCTATACGGTCTGTTTTTGGTTTAGAACCACTTTTGTTTTTAACAAAAGTCTATCCTTTCGGATTCCAAAAACATTCAATATTAACTTGTATAACTACAGCTGATAAGCTTAAATGCTTAGAGCTGATAGTTGAACGACAAACTGCAAACGACTTAACTACGAGATTCCCGATTACAAATCTCGGGAATGACAACAAAAAAAACGACTAACAACACCTACGAACAACTTGGATCCCGTATCAAATACGGGACACAGCTTTTGCGGTACTACAAGCTGATTTTAAAAGTTAAACCCTCCATCTAAAATAATATAGACATTATACTTTAAAACAATTTGTAAAAACAAGTTTTTTAGAGGTTAAGAGGTTGGGTGATATTTAATATACCAAATGAAACCTTATTAAGATTTTCGTGTGCCGGGGATCCTTGAGTAATTTGTAATAGCGGGAATGTAGGTCAATAAGGATTTCTGTATACAGGTTCCGTAAAATGCATTTATTTCTCCTTAGTACATTCTATAACAGCTCAAAGAAAAAATCACTTTATATTTTTTCCAAATATTATTTTAAATTTTTATAAAGTGTATCGACTTCTTTTAAAAGGTTGGGAATATCAAGTTTTTGAGGACATTTCTTTTTACATATTCCGCAATTAATACATTTATCTGCTCTATGACCTTCCGGAATTTGTTCGTAAGCCATAGTAAACTGCCAATCTTTGTATTGTGTTCCGTTTTTATGTTGGTTATACATCATAAATATTT